>JACDCB010000038.1 GCA_013694585.1 Candidatus Nitrosopumilus sp.
AATAATCGAATAATTATCAGACGGATCTACTGTTTTAATTGCATCGTGCAGATTTTTGAGGTCTGCACTGTCAATCCCTATAAATTTATTCTTTCTACTTTTAAAATTATTGAGAGTTAATTCTGGATCATTTTGGACAAAGCTTTGTGCCTCATACATCCCAACGCTAGCCCCTGAGGGAGCACAAGCTCTACCTCGATATTTTTTATCAGACTGAACATCAATTTCGATGGATTTATCTCCTCGGCTGTTAAAAACTAATCTTTCCTCAATTGAAGTGATTTCAGGCAATGTTTATCATTCCATCTCAGACTGTATCTCCGCTCGTCGTTTCCTCAAAGCTTCATAATATGGAATGACTTGATATATAGTCTCTACGCTTGAAACAAACATCCTTCTACAACAATATCGTGTAATCTTCAAAGAATCCATAATTTTATTTGGTTCTTCTCCTTGTTTTAACTGGGTTAAATATTCATTATATATATGAGCTATCAGTTTTCCACATGTAAAGCATCTTACTGGAACAAGCATGGTATAAAAAAATGAACTCCATAATAAAAATCATTCAAAATGGCATCATGATATTAGTGGGAATATTCAAATTATCCCTCAAATAATAAAAGGTCAAAGCGGGAGTCGCCCAGCTTGGCCAAAGGCGTAAGGTTGAGGGCCTTATCCCTTAGGGGTTCGTGGGTTCAAATCCCATCTCCCGCATATGATATGACACTAATAAAATAAAGAAAAGACGATAAAACAGACATAAATTACATGAGATGAAAATAGTCATTAAATGAACATCATACCTGCCGTATCAGCACCAGAGTTTAAAGATATCAAGGGTTGGAGCGATAATGCTAAACATAGTATAAAGGAATTAAAGGGTAAGGTAGTACTTTTGGATTTTTGGACATATACTTGTATTTTTTGCTTAAGAACCATTCCAACGATAAAGAAGATCAAAGAGAAATACACGGATAAAGATTTGGCGGTTATCGGGATTCATTGCGCTGAGTATGAATTTGCTAAAAATACCGTTAATATTGAAAGGGCATTAAAGGAGTTAGGATTGGATGAATATATAACTGGATATGATACCACCAATAAGACTTGGGAGGTATATGGGAATTCATACTGGCCTAAGCACATTTTGATTGATAGGGAGGGGTTTGTTAGATACGAACATCCAGGTTACGGAACATTTGATGATTTTGAAGAAGCATTGACCGATTTGCTCGATCTCCCCTACTCAAATCCAAAGCTGCGACAGGAAAAGGAAGAGGGAAAATCACCAGATTCTAAAGATAATTTATTCAAGGAAAATGACAAGGACCAAGGGAACGACAAGGACCAAAATGAGGTTACTAAAATATATGGAATGCATTTTAGTGGAATGGCCCCTGAAATCTGCGTTGGGTACTCCCGTCTCAGAAGGTTTGGAAATAATCAGAAAGCTAAAATTAATGAATATAATGTGTTCACTGAACCTCCAACCGTCATGGATAATACAGTAAATTTAAGGGGCAAATGGAGATGGGATAAAGAGGGTGTAAAGGCATCATTTGATAATAAAGAAAAGCATCCCGCAATCATCTTCAAGTATAATATGGCTTCAAACGTGAATGTGTTGGTTGGAAGTACAGACGAAAAGCCTGCATTTGCAAATATCAAGCTTGATGGTGAATTTTTAACTGATGAACAATTAGGATATCATGTAAAAAAGGATAGTAACTCGATTTTTTTTGAAATTACATGGCCACATATCATGAATATAGTCAAAACATCAAGCCCTGAAATTCATGTGTTAGAAATACTGCCTAAGACAGATAATTTCTATTTTTACACGTTTGTATTTGGTTAGTGTATAATGACAAGGGCAGACTTTAAGTAGAGATGCATGTTGAACAGAAAGGCAGGATGAAAACAAACATGTATTTTTTAGTATACTAATACTACAATATGACAAATCAAGAAGACTATGATGTAGTGAAAGTTAAAGAGGGCGACAAACCATTCGATTTTGAGTATCAAAACTCTAAGGGTGAAAAATTCAAGCTGTCAGAGCTGCTAAATCAAAAAAAAATAGTTATTTACTTTTATCCAAAAGACTTTACGCCTGGTTGTACAATAGAGGCCGAGGAATTTACTAGAGATTATGCGCTATTTGAGCAACAGGGGATTGAAGTTATTGGAATAAGTCCGGATTCTGACGATTCTCATACAAAATTTAGAGGGAAAATGAATATCCCTTATATGCTAGCATCTGATCCTACCAATGAAATTTCGAAGGGTTACGGGGTATACGGACTCAAAAAATTTATGGGCAAGGAATACCATGGAGTAACCAGGTCAACATTTCTAGTTGATCGAGGTGGAAAAATTGCCAAAATATATTCAAGCGTTAAACCAAGGGGTCATAGTACGGAAG
>JACDCB010000053.1 GCA_013694585.1 Candidatus Nitrosopumilus sp.
CTAAAACCTTTAGAGATGTTATTTCAAAAAACTTCAAATGATTGGAATGACTATCTTTAACTTTAATCTTACCTGAATATATAAGAAATATAATCAATCCTACTGTAGTTGCCCCAGCAATGGCAAAGATCCCAGTGATCCCTTCAAATGTCTGGCAAGGTGACCAAGTACTAGTCGCTAAATCTACGATCGCTTCTATCGTATTTTCGATATATTATATTATTATTATGGATGGAAGGATTTCAATCAGCCAAAACCATCCTATTTTTGATGGTTTAACACCAATTCTCTTTAGAGACAGTTCTGCAATAACATGTGAAAATAATGCCCCTACCAATTACTTAACTATGAAGCAAAGGAGAAATATTTATTTGAATACAAAAATACAACCATATCTCTACTCTTAATTATTCGCAGACCAGTTTCATGGCTATGAGCCAGACAACATCTATTTTTTTAAAAATAATTACAATTTTCTTTATTTACTGTTAACACCTTATTTTTTTCAAAGACTAAAGTGCCAATAGAAATTTTAATTTAATCAATTTACAAATTCATTGTTATGATGATGAATATATTATTTCATCCCGAGAGCGTCTTTCAAATCAATCTCATGATCTTGTTCTTGAGTGATAATTCCTCTTAGTATTTCTGATAAAGCGAATTCTCCGGCAGCCTCTGCTTGCTTAATCCTTTCTCTGTAGTTCTTGATTGTTTCTTGTTCTGCTAAAAGGTCTATCTCAAGCATTTTTTTAGGTTCATTCGATGTTTCCGCATCTTTGCCTTTTACTACTGGATCTCCACCTAAATAGTCGATTTGTTTTGCTACTTTTAGTGCATGATCGAGTTCATCTGATGCATGTTTTTCTAATTGTTCTGCTATATTTCCATACTCAGCTCCTTTGAGCGTGGAACTGAAGACAACATATTGAATAATAGCTTTATACTCACGTGCAAGATCCTCGTTTAGTCCATTTACCAGGTCCTCTCTAGTTGGAACTGTCTTATTATTGAATGTGGATGTATTGTTATCATAGTTATTTGACATAATTGATAGTAAGCTACATGAGATTTAAACCTCTTCAATGCATCAATCTTATTCCACCATTTTTAGAAATGATACCGTCCAAAGAAGACAAATGTTTCTTGGATACTAAAAATTGTATAGTATAATTACAGGCTAGACGGAATAATAATTGTTCCTTCAGAGATGACTGCTGTGAAACACATTCAAAAGATTGAACGCGACCTAATAAAGGATTACAATTAAGGCAATTTGACTGAAAGCCAAATAATTAATTTTTGAACAAATCAATCTTATAAGGAAAAATAATAAATTATTGCTGACTCGATTACAGACGTGTCTATGTCTGTCAAATAAGCCTGCACTAATGTGCCTCGTGATTATGCTTATCTAATTCCTCAACGGTATCAAAAGCAGCTCCACACCTACAATCGAATTTCTTCTTATTTTCTTCTGACATTGGATTAGAGTATACAACAAAGTATTTAATCATAATATGAACATCAAAAATTCATAATTTGACTCTGATAGTTCTTGTCTAAATGTGGTTATTAATGATGATGTTTTATATTATTGCTACTCGTTTTGCAGCAGCTAGTATTTTTAGAGATTGATATTTCTGTGATCTTGAATGTATTCAACAATTTTATATTTTTTTTTGTGATCATCTAAGGAATCTCACACAATGCTTGAGCAGGCAAAGATAAACAATGAGGAATGCGATCAAAGAATATTGATTGGGAATTCAGTGATTTTTCTACCCTTCCCTGCCAAAGCAATAGTATGGACGTTATAGTAATACGATATAGTCTTCTTCATAGGTAGGATTTAAAAAGAATATTAACGGAAATAAAGCATGTATGTAACCCTAGATGCAAATTAATGATGCTCGACGTAACCCCGGATTCTGTCAAGACTGAAGTAGATAACTATGTAGATGAACTCCGGGATTCATCCCATATTAGAGCATTACCTCTTCAGAATTAGAGAGATGATAAAAAGCGTTGGAATAGGTGATATTGAATTCCAAAATCATGATTTGGAGATGCTATTAGAAAGCATCTTGAATGCCTCCTTTCCTAATCCAGATGATATAGACAAGATTATGCGATTGCTTAGGAAGGATTTAGAAGAAAATTACCGGGGCTTGAAGAGCCATTTAGTTGAGGGAAAAATCAACTTCTGCTGTCCAATATCAAAGTTGATAGGAACAAAAGAATAGACCTTGCAATCAAATCCTATTTCCAAGTATTATTACTAGTCTCAAGTGGAGGAATTAAGGTATCTAATAACAACATAGATTCAATTTGCGCTATCAGGATCAGATGTCAAAAAATTTTGCTATTAAGATATAATTCTTATATCCAAAAATGTTATTTAGTATTGCACGATGGACTCTCGTAAATATCATATTTGCAGAAGCTGTGGTCACCTGAGGATTTCTCACAAATACATTTCAAAACAATCGGATGACCACCATTGTTACATATGTTCATGTACAAGATTCTTTGGCTACGATAAAGATTGAGCATGTGTTTTAGTTCTTTTTAAGAATAATGCTTCGCTGCTTGACAGGTTGGGGCAATCAAAGCACATTATACCTTCACAATTATTCTAAGATTACTTGAATGGAGTGAAAATGCAAGTTGGCCAGTACTAAAAAATGAATTTATAAGCTTGGAATTAATGGTTAAAGGAAGTTAAACCATTTGTATGGTTAAATAAGTAAGAATGGTTTCCTCATACAACGTATATTTCTTATAGGTACTAAAATGGGCAACAATCTTTAATCCATAAGAATCAGAAACAACTTTTTAAAAATAATGAAAAATGATACCTACCTACGAGCCCAAATTACCGCTCATTAACTAGTCAAAATCAAACATGTCACCAAAAAAGCCCCTTTTCCTATGTTTCCTTCTATTGTAATAGTCATCGTCATCATCATGATCTTTCCCATGATGATATTTTTGATAATGGTCGTCTTCATATTGATTCTGCATATTGGCAACTTTTTCCAACTCTCCCCTATCAAGCCAAACTCCACGACATCGCGGACAGTGATCAATTTCAATTCCATATTTGTTACTTAACCTCATTTCCGATGTGCAATTAGGACATCTTAAACTCATTATTTTGTATATATATTTAAAACTATTTATAATTACAAGACCTACGAATCTGGCGGGCTGAAAACAAGTACTCTAGGTCTGCAATAACCGATTGTTTTAATCCACTTGTTTAAGAATTATGCAGTATCTCAAATTCATTTTACTGTTACTTGATTTATAAACTTATTTACTTTTGCCCTTATTTATTATTCATTTTTTTCTTTTAACTAAGTTTTTTTAAGATTGAATAGCCCAAGTGAACCTCCGCTAGGTTACGCTTTGAACAAAAGTACCGTGCAACGAGGCGACGTTTTTCTATCTCAAAATTTAAGAAAATGCTAGATGGATATTATGATATTTTCAGAGAACCAATAGCCTAAAAGTGCGGGCCTTGTTTTTGATATCTATATATTATGATTTTTTATTTTCTGATCTCCCACGAGACCTCAATTCAGGGAGATTAACATAATTGATCTGTTAAGTACGTAACAATATGTCGAGTAACCATATCGGTTGCATACCCCAACAATTATTCTCTCAATAACTCTATCCATTTATGTAATCAAATATAACAGTTTTAATGGCAAAGATCGCTCTAATCGTAGGATCGGTACGAAGTGATAGACAGGGAATAAAAGTGGCCAGATGGATAGAGAAAAACCTAGTAAACAGAAATCACGTCGTATTTTTCATCGATCCTCTAGAATTGAAATTACCATTGTTGGATAGAATGTATAAGGAAATGGCTCATCCTTCGGATAAGCTCCAATTTCTAAGAAATCAAATTAAAGAAGCAGATGGATATCTTCCAATTACTCCAGAATACAATAGAAGTACTTCTAGTGCGATGAAAAATACTCTAGATTATTTTTTAGAGGAGTATTATTTCAAACCCTCCGCAATTGTTTCATACTCCCCAGGAGTTTTTGGTGGGATCAATGCAACTCAACAGCTTCGACTTGTATTTGCTGAATTAGGTGCACCTTCTATTCCATCCTCATTTTCAATTCCACGTGTTCACACAGTATTTAGTAATGAAGGAAGATTACTAGATGAATCATATAATGAAAGAGTAGTCAGATTCTTTGAAGAATTTGAATGGTACATTGAAGCTCTGGGGAAGCAACGAAAAATTGGAGTCCCTTATTAGAGGAGACTATCTGCAATTATCTTTTGCAACTCCCAGTCCAATATCTTAATTTTGCTCTAGTTTCATCCAGAAATAACGTTTTCCTATGTATTTATTCCGTTTATACCTCAAGTCAAGAATTGTTAGCAATACAACTCCTGTTTCTCCCTTGCAACCAGTATTATTCAATCGGCTCCAGCCCACAGGTTCTTATTCACACCACGAGCATCGCGGATTATTATCGACGCAATCCACCTAGGCGCCGTTAGTACCTTAGATAAGGCCATAAATTCTGGAATAGCTGTAAAAAAAATAGCAAAAATTCTTGCAGTATTTAGATGAAAAATTCTAATATTATTTACAGTATTATACTTCAACATGAGAACATTGTTAAAAATAGTTGGTATATTTTCAATTTTGAGTGCATCTACATTAATTATGACACTCAATAATAATGGAGTAGCATTCGCCATTTGCGGCGAATTAGAGAGTCCGAATGTAGCATGTCATGAACAGTATAATAGTCACTCTAATACCGCAACTAGTACTACTACTACGACCGAAGATGAATCTGATCCTATGCTTTGTACAGATTTAAAATGTAGTTTAGGGGAGGAATATCTATTAGATCCAAAAACTGATGTAATGGATGATCCATTAGACCTATTGGATTATTAATAAATCACAATTTTGGTTAAAGACCGCCAAAAAACTAAAAAAATCAATTACCCTACCCTCATTTCCTGTTAATATGTTAATGATCAGATAACTCGTCTCAATTAAATAAAGAAACAAAATTGACTTGGTAAAAGCTATCAAAATTACTTAGTATCCCATCAGATATCAAAATAATGAATGAAACGGCGTGGTAATATCGGGACGGTTATGGTATCCTATATGATCCTTCTAGTAAATTTGGACATTGTATACTTGATTCATACTAACGTGTAAAAAGTTATTACCTTCTCATCTTCTCTGGTTCGAATAAAATTCATTAAAATTAATCTCCAATCTTCTAACTGATTCAAACAGATTTGAAACATTTTGCAAGACTTCGTGTTTAGCATCGATTGAATTTGGATCGATTGAGAATATTTTCTCCAATAAAGCAAATTTATCCTTTACTACGAATGATTGACGTTGAGAAAAAATCACAGAATTCATTTTGTCATCGAGCGTTTGTTTTTCCTTCGGCTCGAGACTCGTTCATCTCTAATTGTTGTTCCGATACAAGTACTCTAAGTCGCAGCATAAAACGTGTCTCAGTCCCCGCGGAGGAAACTATTTCAATAATGTGTTCCTGATCTGACGGGAGAAATGCTTTGGCATAAAATTCCGACGTAACCACAGTAACCTTCTCCTCGCTGATTATAAAATTAGAGTCTCTTAACCATCGAGTAATACCGTTAAAGATAAACTCCTTGTTATCGTCAGTCATTTTCATAAATATGTTTAGGGAATTATTTAATCTGATTGATTTAAAGGAATATTCTTTCTCAGCTCATAGTGGAATTGACTTGAATTAGCAAAGGATAGTATGATTCATCCTTCAAATACTGCTTAAATACCACAAACTTGTAACTTGATTCTATGAAAAAAAATGATTCATAGTATCATATTAATTATAATCTCTAAGTCTGGCAGGAACATATAACTGGTTTTATCATATAGAATAATCTAATCAAACTTTAATATATATATAAATACCAAAATTGATTATGGTAAAAAGGCTTGGTATTATTTTTGCAGGACTATTGATAGTGTTATTATTATCAAACATCA
>JACDCB010000061.1 GCA_013694585.1 Candidatus Nitrosopumilus sp.
CAATATGAGACCATATTCGACCTCGTATAAAACAATTTTGAGTATGAAACAATGTTTATGAGGAGCGGTAAATTGATTCAACTTGACTTGCAACTGATCTCTCCTAACAATACTCTTATTGTCGATCATGGTACCGCCTGAAATTATGATATCGCTAATGACGAGATGGTTGGACGATACTTGCCTCGCAACTCCAATTGTAAATCATATACCAGACATGATTATCACAAACTCTCTCAACTACAATGCACTAACAGGCATGTGATCGTCCTGAGGATTTCACTAAATTAAGTATTAATGGAATCGCTGAATCAAGCGGAGATTTTGTACGCCTCATCAAAACGCAAAGGATTTGACGCGAGAAGGTAATACGCTATTATAGGTTAGTTATCTATAGTGGTATCGCATTCTGTGGGATTAAGTTCCGTATGGTATAAGGGTTCGGTGGAAATCATGAGGATATCCACATGGGTTCAAATAATGAATTTAAGGGGTAAAAACCAAGAATTACAGATAGCCACCCATTGATGGAATTTTTCTCTAATGAATAATAAATAATAACTAAACTTTATAGTTTAGTTTAGGACTAGCTAGATTTTGAAATAGATTTAAAAATATAGATTGTTTATACATAATAATAGATTGACCAAATTTACTATTTTAATACAGAAAGCACCTGAAGGAGGATATAGCGGTCAATGTCTTGAAATACCTGCTGCAATCAGTCAGGGTGAAACAGTTGAAGAACTCAAGACAAATATGAAAGAATCTATTGAATTAGCATTAGAATCAATTAAGGATTTAAAAAAAGATGCAATATTTGAAGAATTAGAAATCAATATTTAAAATGAGTTTTGAGAAATCACTCATGGAATATCGTAGTTAAAATTCTTACTAAACATTATGATTTTACAGTTGTGAGACAAAAGGGAAACCATATTTCTCTTGTTGATAATGATAGAAAGCGGCTGGTCGTAATACCTCGACACAATCCCCTTAAAGAACCTACACTCAAATCTATATTGGACCAAGCTGGAGTATCAAAAAAGGATTTCATAAAACATCTATAACGATTTCCAATTTTAGTTACGTAATATAGAGTTGCCCCAAGTGAAATTGCGTATAACCCAGGTAATGATGATATGTATGTGACAAACTTAGGCTAATTTGCTGTCTCTTTCATAGGACATGCATCACCAATACCTCCACAGCCACCATTTCCAGATGGCATCATAGGTTCAGGAAATAACATGAACATCCAGGTTTAGGAAAATACTGGAAATAATGCTGGAGGCCAGTTGGGGAATTCTCACTCCGACGAAAATATCTATCAGGGACAGTCTACAAACCAGAATAGTAATGTTGTATCCTGAATATAGATTATGGCGTAAAATGTATAACAGAAGATAATCATAGGTTTTATTCCAGAATAGACATAAGTCGACCTTTATATATTTTCTAATGTATTGAACAACAAGAGTTACATTATCTTTAGTTATACCCTCCATCGTTACTAAAATAGATATCTGGTTCTGTGGAAATCTTGTGGATATCCACATGGGTCTAGTACGATCGAATCATTAAAAAGACCTATTATAGTAACAAAAATTAAGTCGATATGAGAAAGGGTTGGATGCTTCTATTTATGATAAAACAAACAGTAGTCTTTCACGAATTAATCTTGAGAATGCATTAAATGAATTAAGTGTGGAAGTAACATTAGCTCACCAATGAAAATAATGGAGATTGTTCATGCTAAAATACATCCAAATCTACAGATGACTTTTAACCTTACGTTAAAGCGGTAGGATTAGGATTACTACTTTAACACAAATCTATTGTTTGACTTTCACAACAAAAAATCGTGATTCGGTAATATCCTTGTAATTTGTTTTTGTAATTTCAGTTTTTTCTACACACTTATTGACAGATTTACAAACTTCACATGACAGTATAATAATGAACATTAAGCAAGAGGATAAAAAGCCTAAGCAGTGACTTAGCTTGACTATCCTAAAGTATTGATATATAGATTTGGTCTTGACATTGTATTCATCTCTAATTATAATTAATTTAAGACATGCTTAATCTCATTTTTATTTAGAGAAAGAATTTAGCTTGTAGTGAGGATATCTAGAGTAATATTTTGGCCATCTTTCAAAACTATGCCGCTATAATTTGAAACAGGCTTATTATCTACAAAAGCCATAATCTTTTTGTTGTTTAAATCAAGCTGTCCCCGGATATAAATAAATTCTCCTAATGTATAATTTCTATCAACTATTGAACCTATAGTAATTCGTCCATTGTTATTATTGGTATATAATGGTGCCATTCCGGGCATAGTCGTTTCTCCTTCTTCATCCATCGGCATGCCTGGCACTCCATACTTATCCAGAGAATGGTCCTTCCATAAGGATTTATTTATGCCTATATGACTAGGTATTACAACTGGTTTATTGTCCAGTATGATGCTCAAGTTAGAATGGGTATAAACAGCGAGAGGATTTACTTTTTTCAAATTCATGTCCATATTCTGAGGTTTTATAACTAATTCAATATAGACACTTATTAAAATCACCACCACAATTAAAGCAATAATAAATATTAGTTGCCTCTTATTCATTTTTAGTCATTTATTTTAATTATTATTCTATCTCAAAAGTTTTCTTAATTTTAATATGACAATTTATTAAATATTGTGGTAGGTATTTACTATGGGATTGTAATTGTCAGCTACTATTACTTTCATATTATTAAAAAATTACTTCTCTGTGCTTCTTTGTAGTTCATATCTAATTTGAACAGAGAAAAAATTTTAATGAGTCATTTGAGCCATTGAATTCGTAACAGATGAGCTATTTGACTCGGGTGCTGTGCGACTATTAGTTGTATTGTTACTATTACTACTAGAATTATGTAGTCCTATTCCGCTAATCAAGGTTCCATACATCTCGTTAGAACTTGAAAAATGACCTCCAGTTTTGTCAACATCAATCATCAAGCCTAGCACCTGTTTTCCCATAAGGTGAATAGTTATAGGCACCTGTGAGTATTCGGTCCCATTGTCTGAATAGATATCTGAAACTCCGGTGACAACTATATCATTGCCAGCAAAGATGACGTTAGTCGATGTAAAATTATTTATAATATGATTATGACTGAGACTTCCGTCCGGTCTAATCATTGTAAAGTTGGCATTAAAAGTTGCACTCATAATTGGATTTTCTGTATTTTTATTGCTAGAGTTATCAATTTCCAAATTCCATAAACCGCCTTGAATCCACGTTACCGTGCCATCTTTCATTTGATTATTCGCAAAATGTCCTGACGCCATCACAGGTTTTGACTCATTTTGTTCTATGGCGTTATTACTACTGCCATCAGAAGCAGATGTAGAATTATTAGAAGAATTTGTAACCGACTTTGAGAATTCTTGTGCAAATACATTTAGGAAAAAAGATTTCTCCTCTATAAAGTCTGTAGAGGAGGATATTCCAACAGCCATGACGAATAATATTACTAAAATAGAGATAACAGATATTTTGTTATTCGATTTATAAAAAAATATACGCATTAATTTATTTAATAGTATAACACATAAATTTATTTCGTAAAGAAATTTGAGGCTTATCGGTAATTTAACATTGCACAAGAAGATTTACTTTTCTTGTTGATGCTGTTGATGATGATTGCTAGTTTGGTTTTGACCCTGTTTCTGTTTTGAATAATTAAATGCTTGTAGTCGATGCCTGATTCTTTTTTATATACTATTTCATATTTTAAATTTTTTACCATTGAATTATAAACTTAGTTTGAGAAGTATATTGGCCAACCTTTACAAATGTAAAGAGTAATATGACTAAGCTGCTCAAATGGCATTAAGAATTATATGCCACTTAGCCTTGATGAAAACGACATCGCCATCTTAAAATCACTCTTGGAAGACGGTAGAAAATCATTTAGACAGATATCAAGAGATACGGGAATAACAACTCCAACAGTAAAGGCACGATACGAAAGATTAGTTAATGTGGGTTTTATCAAAGGCGTCCTGCCTGTATTTGACTTTGAAAAAGTAGAATCTAAAGGAAAGAATCTCATTCAATTACAAGGCCTTAAGGAAAATGTAAAGAGAAGAAAAAATGTTGGGACGAATGCCTACAATAGTATTTTCCAAAATGAGATAGCTGACATCGAGAAAAAAATTACAAGCGGTCTTGCAATAAACATTCTTTGTGATTTTTGTGATGGGCCCGTCTATGGTAAACCTAGAATTCTAAAATTTGCAGATATTGAAAGATTCTTCTGCTGTACATCTTGTAAATCAGGCTATAGTGAAAAATACCGTGGAAGAATAGAGTCAATAAAAAGAAAATATGATGGTAAATCTGAAACGTAAACCTAATTATTTTGATTTAGGATTTTTACTCCTCAACTTAATATCCATATTTTGAAGGATTTTGGTCAAATTATTGTTTGCATTCTGCTCGACAAAAATATATTTTGATTTTGTTAAA
>JACDCB010000081.1 GCA_013694585.1 Candidatus Nitrosopumilus sp.
TAGCATCTGGTGGTAGCACTTCTGGTTCTGGAAATAACGCAAACACACAAAGTCAAACAAACACTGGAAATAATGCAGCAGCTCAACAAGGTGGTAGTGGTAGCGGCAGCGGCGGTGGCAATTTAGCTAACCAAGGTATAGGCCAATCACAATCCTCTAACCAAAACAGCGGTGTAGCATCTGGTGGTAGCACTTCTGGTTCTGGAAATAACGCAAACACACAAAGTCAAAATAATACCGGTAGTAATGCTGTCGGACAACAATAAACACTAATTTTTTTTATTTTTTTATTAATCATTTCTTACATCTATTTACTAAGATTTAGTGACATGATTATTCAAAATTTGTAATAAATCAATCTTCAAGAATGGTTTAAAAATCAGCTGTGTAAATTTAATAGATAGTTAAACAGATAGTTAACAGGTTAAGACTTAACGTCACATTTAAAAGACATAAGAAAAAGTATGAAAATAAAATAAGCAAGCAAATCAGATTTTAATTCTCAATCTAGTATTACCTTTGGTCAGAACTTTAACATAAAAGTATTAAATAGAGTGAATTTATAGAATATTTTGCGGTCATATCAAAATATTTACACAATATAAAAGAACATTACAATCATCAAATAAATTGAAAGTAAATTGGATGTAAACCCATAAGGAAAGGAATTACGTATTCTTACGTGATGCTTTTCCACCTGCCCTTGCTACTCTTGTTCTAGTTTCTTCGCTAGCTGATGCTAAACCTCTATTATTACCATTTTTGTTGTTATTTTGAGGCATAATATCATGACATGTCAAACATACTATTTAATCTCTATTACCTTGTCAAGCCCACTCGAGTATCAAAGCTGTCACTCATCCATTCATTCGTTTAAATTGAACTAGTTATAAAAAAGGATAACAATTTTAAATTATATTAATTGTAATATCAGATAAACCTTAGTCCCTCTTGACTAGAGAATTCTCCAAAACTACCTCTAGAGCCTAGAGAAATGAGTTTCAAATAGTAACACCACATGTCTTGTATTCAAGAATCTAAAATCTGTTGTATCATCAGTGAAAGGTGAAGTTGGTCAACTGTTAACTGGTTAAAATCTACAATCAAAATCGAGATGTATAGGATTGATCTTTATTTTAGAAACCATTTAAATCCAGTGTTACAGATTACATACTGTAAAAACATAGACCATAAGGGTATCGCTGTCTAAATTCAATTCTCAGAAATTGAGATTCGACGAATGATTGTTTAAATTCATTGAAATTCATAATTGTACATGACACAAAAATGTGAACATATCGATAAATCTAACAAAAATGAATTGACCCCAAACACAAAAGGATGCGAAGAATGTCAAAATGAAGGAACGAACTGGGTTGCATTACGAATGTGTCTTACTTGTGGGCATGTTGGTTGTTGTGATTCATCAGTTGGACTTCATGCTAGGAAACACTTTGAGAATCATAAACATCCGGTTATAGTGGAATTACCAAAAAAATCTTGGAAATGGTGCTATGAACATGAATCATATGATTGAGACAGAGAAACATACCTTTAAGACAAAGATGATCACGGTGCATTTTGTTGAGGCAATTGATTTTGCTAACTGTAGGTTTCAGAATTGCTTGGGAGACCGTATCTATGAAATGGGTTGACTAAGAGAAATTAACACCAGCTAAAGTTATGTCCTACTAATGAGAAAAATTTTCTAATCGTCATTTGGTTATAGTGTAGGTTTGAAACAAATTCCAGGATATATTTCCGAATTATACCAAAAAATCTATTAGTAGTTATCAAGAAGACAGCAGAATAAATTAGAAATTAAGTATGTATTTATAGCCACTGTAGAATTATTTTTCACGTTCTAATCGTATGAGTTGTAATGGAATATGTGTAAGGTATAAAGCAAAAGGGAATCATAATATTTCATCTAGATATAAAGAAGGCCATAAGAGGTGAGCATTTGTGAGATTTTTATAATCTGGGACAATAATGCCTCTTGTCCGTGCTGCAACTATAAAATGAGAACAAGGTCATTTAGTGGTTGGAAAATCAGGAAAAGGTATAGAGAAGAAACAATAAAGCGTTACTAAATTATTCATCAGACTGTAATAGAGGGAATATCTTTTTGTTATTTCTTAAAATTCTCAAATCCTTTATAAGATAATATATCTATTTAACTATAGGCCAATTATAAAGCAGATCTACTTCCTTTATTATATAATGCAGTTGTGTCACTTGAGACACAAAATGTTCATTAATTTACCAATATATATCTATATACGGACAAAGTTTATTTAAATAGTTGTACAAATATCCCTACAGTCATGGCTATACCATCTAGAAGAATCTACATAACTCATTGTTCTGCTAAGAAAGATCTATCTTTTAAAGATGTTGAAACAAAGGCAACCCCTGATAAATTATATACCGCGACCCCAACTCAACGTTTTATAAAGAGATGTAAGGACTTGGAAGTAACCTGAGCGATATTTTCTGACAAAAATGGCGAATTACTCACAGATCTGTGAGTATTCCCACGGAACCCGCATCAATATTGGTC
>JACDCB010000091.1 GCA_013694585.1 Candidatus Nitrosopumilus sp.
TAAAGTATATGTCACCGTTTCCGGTCGTTTCGTCCCTCCATGCAACATAGACGTTGTTTCCGGAGGCGGCTATCTGCGGGTCAGAGGACATTCCCTCGTTGTTGCTTAGCTTTTTAGTAAATGTGAAGTTTTCTCCGTTGTTGACGCTCTTTTTAAAGTTTATCTCACCTTTTCCAGTAGAGTCGTCCCTCCATACTACAAAGACGTTGTTTCCCGAGACTGCTATTTGAGGATCAAATGACTTTTTGTTATTACTTAGGTCAATATTATGACCAAAAAACTGTGCTGCAGAGAAATCTATTGTGCTGCATAAGATAACCATGAATGTAATGTTGATAAATGCAAAAAGTGAAATCACCTTGTATGGTGCCTTATTTAGACTATTGATATATTTGATATCTATTTTAAAATTTTTAAAATGCAAAACATCATTTCACTTACCCTTATAACTCATCTCGGGGAATTTAAATTAAACAATACTCACAAGTTACCTCTATATAGAAACCATATGTTTTGTAAATTGCATTTATTTTTGATTCATACATATTGGATCAGGCTGTGGTTTGATATCCCGAGATTGTCTTTTTTTAGCTTCATATGAACAATGTTACAATAACCCACTATAAACGGGGGTCAATATCATAACTATAAATCTAAAAACATTCCTAGATTCTTTGACTTTATCGATCGTCTTAACCTTCTGAATTCACCAAATACTCGCCTGATAATTCAAAATGTTATTTCTATTTTTTGGTTCAATGATGCATTTTTCAATACCATCCTTTCGTTTGTTTTCTGCAACTATAATGAGTTTTTCCTGTAGGGATCTCTTAAAGTATTGGCGGTATTACCTGGACTACATAAATAATAATAATTTCTGAATTTTTGGTCCTCCTCATTGTCATACCCATTGTTCGCAATCACTACTTTTACGGGTATTACTTTGTTATTGGGGATGGTAATGGGCAATAGGCCCAAATTGCAGATGATGTGGATGATTACCTATTAGGTTGAGAATCCGTTGTCTTTTGGTGTCCCGTATTTTGCATTTTTGACAATCTTTATTTCGATATGAATTGAATTTGTGGAAGCATTGGTAATAATTCTAATGTATGCAATTTAAAGAAGGTGGGCTTAAATCCTCGTAGCATAAACACTTCAACAATATAATGGTCTTGATTATTGTAGCCAGTTACATATGAGAAGAATGCTTTTAGACGTGGTGGTTTAATATTTTGTGAAGAAACTCGTGTATAGTATAACGAAAAGTCCTTTCAGGAAGTATTTCGCAGATTTCTTGCTAGTTCGAGCCAATCAACAAATATGAGAATATCTTTTTGTTCCCATAATCTTTCTCCACGTAGTACAATATGATGCCTTTGCGTAATATGAGGTTGCTTTTTGTGAAGTAAATGGATGTCTGCCATATTGATAATGCGCATTATTTGTCTTGGCGTTCTAACATGCTTTGACTGTCTTATCAAAAAAGATGAATGTAAATTGTCTGTCTACAGCGATTTCTCCCTACTGATTATTTCTATGAGATTGGTCTTTACTATTATGTGTAAAAGAAGGCATTCAAAAATAAAGTATGCTGATTTGTAATATAAAAAAAGTTTTTAGTTTGATTGATGGTTTGAGAATCTGTTTGAATATTTGATTGGAATTGGTATCTTACACCTCCTTAAAAATGATAACATGTCTTTAGGTTTAGTAATCTCATAAGAATTTCATATTTTAAACTAAACATCTTATTGTTTAAAATGGCTTTTTGAGTTTAGTTTATCCGATAATTTGTGCGAATTTCCACAGGTAAGTCTACCTCTGCATACGGATACGTATTAATAGGATCCCTTGAACTTCCATTGAATTGGTTTATGGTGTTGGAATCCTCATATAGTAGAGATAATCTTTCAGAATAAGTTGACTCGTCTTCAAACTTATTATAATCTGCAAATATTTGATTTGTTGATTTATTTGGTGAAACAGATGTCACTTTGCTTATTTCTATATTTTCGCATCTGGATGTAGGAGTAGAGGACGTTGGCATTTGTTCTCCATATACACTAATTTCAGATAAACCTGCAGTTGATTCATTAAAATTGCCATTTAATGTTATCTTGAGGAATCTTGCATTTGTATCTTTAAAATCGTATTTTTGAGGAAGAGTTGAAGAATCGTTTATATCGTGGGAATATATCTCATCGAAACTTCTTCCATCGTTAGAAGAATATACCGTAAAGTTAATCAGTCCTTCTGTTGCTTCTCCTGAGTCTGCTCCAAAGAAGTTCAATAATTCTGTTGGGTTTACGTCTTCCTCCTCTTTAAACCATGCAATATTTATTCCGCAGATTGATGTGGTATTTCCTAAATCAAGCAGAAGGGATTTGGATGATTCTGATGGTTGCCAAAAAGACTCCAAGTCATCATCCATTACTGCCTGTGCAAAATTTGCGATTTCTTCCTTTTCCGATTCATCCGCAGTCGATAAATAATCTTTTAGGTCATCATCTGCAACAAGTATTACTTTTTCAGTTTTTACAGTTGGTTCGCTGTATGCATATCTATAATCCGGGAAAACCTCGCCCTGATGAAATACATATTTTGGTATCCAAGAATAACCTGAGTTTGAAATTAACGTTATGTCTGTATTGTTGTTGTTCAGATATCCAGTCACAGACGTAACTACTTTGGTTTGTTCTGTTGAAAGATTTGCCGTTACCAACATGAATGTGGCAACTATTCCAAAGACCCCTATGCCACAGGTTATGGCAATAGGAACCACATTCTGAAGCCTTCTATTCCTTATTCCCGCTGTGGCCCTGTTTGACAGATCCTCTATCAGTATGGCTCCCGCAATACAGAATGCGGGTAACACCAAAGCCCAATGGAAATGTGTGTTTACACCAACAGCATATACAAGGACAAGGTAGGGAATCACCCACAAAAGGGTCAGGAAATCCCTTTTTATTGCTGCGAACGCCAATCCTGCCACACCAAGAACAAACAAAAGGGGATCGATTCTGAAG
>JACDCB010000094.1 GCA_013694585.1 Candidatus Nitrosopumilus sp.
ATACAAATGAAAAAACTATTAACTCCTATAATTTAATCTGCCTAATATGAATGAATTTTACGTGAGTTTTTGGAATGTTAACAATTTATTTGATACTCTTCCCACATCAATAGGATCTACTATTGAATTTACTCCTGACAGGGGATGGAATAATGTAGTAAAGAACAAGAAAATTGAAAATCTGGCTCATGTAATAAACTCTCTGCATGATAACCAGGGACCAGACATAATCGGTCTGTGTGAAATTGAAAGTGAAAAATTAGCCCTTAATTTGATCGATAAACTACGAGCTGAAAAAGAATATTCAATTGCACAATATCTTAATAGCCCAGACATTCGTGGGATTGATACATGTTTGTTATACTCAAAAAAACTATTTAGACTTAATACCGTTAAGGGCTATAGCACCCAACTAAGATACCCAACAAGAGATGTTTTGGTAGTAAATTTAACTGTTTTATCAAATGGTGCAGATCTAAATATAATTGTTAATCATTGGCCTTCACGAGCTGGGGGGCGATTCGAAACTGAACCTCTTAGGATTGCAGTTGCTGAAAATTGTGCACGTGCTGTAGAAGACATTTTGAAAATAAACCAGAATGAATTGCAGAACCTTCCTGGGGATTTAAGGTATGATGAAAAGTCGCTTTCGATGTTGAATGAACGATGGAATAAGAATATTTTACTAATGGGTGATTTTAATGATAATCCGTACGATAGAAGTATTTTGAGCTATTTGCGTGCTACACCTGACAAACGAAAGTTATTGAATTGGGATGAAATATTCGAACATCCGATTCAAAAAAGATGGCCCTCTAATAAACAGACTGATAAACACAATTACTTATTTTATCAGGGGTATCTTTTTAATTGCATGTGGTCACTCATACCGGATGGAACTATTTTCTATGACGGTGGGTACGATTTATTTGATCAATTTATTGTCTCTCGTGGGTTGCTAAATGGAGAACAAGATCTGAAAATAGAATTAAATAAAATTCAAATAAATAAAAAAATTCAATTAGATCGCAATCTTTCCTACGAGTTTTTCGATACCCGGGATCGAAACAAAATTCATCCTTCTTATGGACAAAGTCCTATGAGATTTGAATATCAGCGAATTAAGCCAAACGGAGATCTTGAAGAAATATCTCCTGGAAGAACAATTCTCACAGGGTATAGCGATCACTTTCCGATCGAATCTACCATTAACCTTCTTTAGTATGATACAAAATCAGGTACAACTATCAAATTTTGATTAGTCAGAACCAATACAGAAATAATACTAAATCGTAGATGAATACGTTGGTGTTAAAATCAGTAATGCATCGTATTCCTTTTTCGTACAGTCAGTTGATTCAAATAAAATACACTCTGGAACGAAAATATAATTCGACACAAAAGCAAAAACAAATGATTAATGAACCTTTATTATGATGATTCTCGCAAAATAAACTAGAATATGAAAAATTGGGATGCGGACTTGGCAAAGATAATGGAAAAAAAGATGAAAAAGTACAAAGAACAAATTGACAATAATCTTCCATCAAACACTAATCACGATAAGGATATCAGTGGCCCAATTACATTAAGTGATGATAATTTTGACGAAACAACTAGAAAATACCCAGTTTTAGTAGTGGATTTCTGGGCTCCTTGGTGTGGCCCTTGTAAATTGGTATCGCCTATAATTGACCAATTGGCCATCGAATTAAGAGGAAAAGCGGTGTTTGGTAAACTAAATGTTGATGAAAATCCGACCGTGGCCAACATTTTTGGGATTCAAAGTATTCCTACTTTGATGATATTTAAGAATGGAGAAGCAGTAGATGGCATTATGGGTGCTGTGCCAAAACAGCAACTGATATCTACAATATCTCGGTATTTTTAGATCTGAGTTGACGAATAGTTACTCTTTTATGATCTTTCTCCACAGGTTTGTTGCTTCACGATCCTATTGCTGCTTTACGACTATTAGATTTGGTCGCCTATATGGAAACATGACTCTTTTTAACCTCGAGTCAGTAATAGTTCATACGACATGAGGGCCCAATAGGTTTACCTTTTACCTCATTTTACATTAAAATTGGTTGAGCAGATGCGATTAGTTTCCTAAATTTGAATTGGGTAAGGAATTCTAAATTTCTATCATCAAAAGTGTATTGATGTATTAAATTACTGGGGGATATTATATAGATACAATAATATCTAACCACTAAATGTGTTTTCCGATGATAA
>JACDCB010000095.1 GCA_013694585.1 Candidatus Nitrosopumilus sp.
TGTTTTGAATATTTGTTTTATTCATATCATTGATACTATAGAAAAAATATATTGGGATTGCTAACTATCTGCAATAGTCTAATATTCTAGCAGTTTTAGAATTAGACTGGAAAGAGTATATCTTAATAGGCAGATAATGAATCAAATTTTTTTAATTTGCGCATAATTATCTATATCTTAGATTGACAAATTATTGTCAAACAATTTTTTTGTTATGTGTTGATTGCCATCCATAGAAATATCATTAATTTAATAGTCTTACACTAACAAAAATTAGGGAAGACACCAGAACATCGTGATCTTACATGTAGATACTAGTAACAAAATTTAATCTACAAATTAGTGCGCATTCATCAGATTCTCATGATTTTCCCCCTCAAATTAATGAATTACATAATATTCGGATTACTCTGGCTTTAGACGAGAATATAAAGACAGAATCTCATTTTGCTTGATGAGAATGATGTTTTATAAAACTCATAGTTCGTTTAAATGGCATAAATCTTAATTTTCCAAAACTTTTAAGAAGCATAATATCCCAAAATAGCCATGGTCAGAAATTTAATACCTACTTGTAGTAAATGTGGCAGCCTCGTTAGTGATCACATAGAACCAGAAGTAGAAAAAGAAGGCCTAATAAAGGAAGGAAAATATGTTGACAATGTTTGGGTTTGTAACGAATGTCTAAAATACCTGGGAAAGGGATTCGCAAAAGACGGCATAAGCAATTCTGTAGATGAAGCACTAAACAGGATTGCAAATGCTTCTAATTGATAAGATAGCAACAAAAAAAGAGACATGTTCTGAAAGAATTAATAGTTATTGGTACGACCTTCTGACGTCAGAAAGAGAAATACTTGCTTCTCAAGAAGAGTTCAGATTTTTGTACATTACCGGTCAGCCAGGCGGAATACCATAAGATATCCTAATTATTATTTTATTATTTGCTTCATCTGGATTTCGGTTTGGATCTAAAACAAAGCTTACCAGTCTAGTGTTCTTTATTTGCCTCACAGTTTTAGATGCATGATATAGATAGCAGGTTAATATCTGATTTGAATGGATTATGTTATTTGAAACACATGTGATAGATATATCAAGTCGGCATTAATTGCAGGATGAAAATAAATAATTATATCATTGTACGAGTTTTTAAAAGGAAATCAAGTTAATGCATTTATACCAACGGATACAGCTTAGTCTTTGTACATGCCAATGCCAATCCAAGGAGCAACTAAAATTAGCAAAATAATGACCAAAAAACTCGAAACTGTCGGATCTTCCTCTTCTGCACAGGAGGTCGCCATAAAGATGAGGGATAAACAGGTTAGTTCAATTGTAGTGATGGATGATAGATATGGCATACCTCTAGGAATTGTCACCGAGCGGGACCTTGCGAGAAAAGTATGTGTTACTGACAAGAATAGTACTCAATTATTAGCAAGCCAAGTAATGTCATTTCCTCTTATCACTGTTAATGCGGATTCATCATCTTCAGATGCAGCAGATTTGATGTTAAAGAACAAGGTCAGACATTTACTCGTCGTATCTAAAGATTCCAATCAAAACATGGATAAAAATGAGGCGTTAGAAGATAAAGATCTCATAAAACCAGTCGGAATAATCACTGCAACGGATTTTATAAAATTTAGTGTAACCGCTGATACGGATTCGGATAAAGATGTAAATGAAGACAAGAAAACCGAGAAAATTTTAGAATACTATAGAAATGATTCAAATCATTCTTGATTAAAACTGTTTAATGACTTATTTATTATAAACAAACTAATTTATCAATTAAGTCTGGTTACAAAAACCAATAGATAGACTCAATTTCTTTTTTATATGTGATTATATGATAAACATATCATTGTCTGGGAATAACAGGGACACTATCAAAATTGGATCCACAGTAAGAGTGATAAAAAAAAGTGACCAAAAGACAGGAAAGGTAAGTGAAGGAATAGTAAAGGAAATATTGACCAAATCCAAATTTCATCCCCATGGAATCAAAGTAATTCTAGAAGATGGAATAATTGGTAGAGTTAAAGAGGTAGTCAACGTATCAAATAATAAGGACATATCAAAAGAAAAACTCATCTAAGAACAGGAAATTCTCATAGTTACTCCTTTTAAAAGAGTATATTCCATATTGAGTTACCATTCTATATAGATATCCATCATCATTGGAATCAGTTAATAGCTGTTCATGTTCCTTTTTTATTTATTTATTTATTTTTTACCTTGTTCAGTCTCTTTCAAATATTTTTCTAGCCTTTCTTTAATGGCTTCTTTCGAAATAAGGCTAAAAGGCGCAAAAGGCGTTTTTATTCTTGCCTCCCGAGCCCATACATCATACAATCTTTCCTTGATTTTATTTACATCACTATTTGTCTTTGATTCTTTTAAGACATTCATCAGAAATGATAAACCCTTAGAGGTAATAGACAAATGTGATTTAGAGAGGATAGCATCCTCATCAATATGAATGAGACCATCATGTTGTAAGTCCTCCAAGAGTTTCCACAATTCAAGGATTGTTGGATAGTCATAAACCAAACTTAACTTTAGCAATCGCCAAACGTCAATCAAAGTGAATGAATTTACCTCATCAGATTCTGATACCTTTTCGGTCGATTTTACATATCCTAAGTGAAATAATATCCACATCCGGACGAATTCATAATTCTTCATTTTTATAAACTACACTACTTTCTATTCTACACTTTTTATTCAAAAACTTTCCAAACTTATATGACTATAATTCAAAAAATCAAGAATGAGGGCAGGGTTTTCATCAACATCTTCTTATGATTCGTTGTAAGTATAGTGTATAGTTTAGTTGTACTCTTTTGGAGTAGATTATTTAGAACAGACCTCTTTGTTTTTGTCATCATTGTCGTTCTCAAATTCATTGTTTTGGTTTTTGTTTTGAATGGGAGTTTATTCATACCCTTGATATAATAGAAAAAACATGTTGGGATTGCTACTTGATTGCAATACTTAATATTCTAGCAGCAGTTTCAGGATTGGACTAGAAAGAGAATATTTGACTAGGTATGTAAGAAAGGTTTTTTCAAATAATAGAAACAAGAGATTCAATTTATTAACATCGAGAAAGTAGTATCAATAGTAAGTTCACAGATCCAAACTTTTTTGATTCAATTTGAATAGAAAACTTTTTTTCATTAAACTCTCATTTGTGTATGTGACACTACCTGAAATTGACAGTTTATCGATTACATTATTAATGGATAATTATACTGACAGATTGTTACCATCATCATTAATAGCAATTCGCCCTCCAATGATGAAAAATGAACAATTTCTTCCTCCCCCTCCTCCCGTAGCAGAGCATGGTTTTTCAGCTTTGATTAGAGTTGCATCTAATGACAATACGGCATATCAAAAAAAAGGCGAATCACTCAATGAAAACATAATTCTATTTGATTGTGGAACCAGCGAGAATGGTGTTGTATCTAATGCTGAAACATTAGGAATAAACTTCAATTCTATAAATTCTGTCATACTTAGTCATGGGCATTTCGATCACTTTACTGGCCTCCCAAGCATCCTCAAAAGAATTGATAAGCCTATTAGCTTAATTTGTCATCCTGATGCCTTTTTGAGAAGATGGATAATATTCCCCAATGGCAAGGACAAGGCAAGAATGCCTTTTCTCGATAAAGAGGAATTACGAAGGCAAGGAGCAATTATAATGACAAAGAAAGACCCCAGTATAATTTCTCAAGCCAGTATAGAAGAATACCAATATCGGTTAAACGACAACACTATTGACAATTCAATACCTAAATTACTGGTTACTGGCTGGATTCCACGAACGACAACCTATGAAAAGGGATTTCCATTGCAGTTCAAGGAAGATCTTAATACAGGTAACCTTATTCCCGATCCTTTAGTAAATGATGATCAAGCTATTGTCGCGAATATCAGGAACAAAGGCTTAATAATTATTAGTGGTTGTGCCCATGCGGGTATTATTAACACAATTAGGTACGCCAAATTGCTTACAGGAATTAACAAAATATATGCAGTGATAGGTGGTTTTCATCTAACTGGCGGAGGAATTTATGAGGATGCAATCGAACCAACAATAACAGAGTTAAAAAAGATAAATCCAAGATATTTAATTCCTTGTCATTGCACGGGTTGGAAAGCTACAAACCGAATAATTCAAGAACTACCTGAAAAATTCCTACAACCAAGTACTTGTACTACCTTTACATTCGATTCGACCTATTAAAGTAACCGTATTTGGTAAAGTATAAGAAAGTTTAACATGTAAGCACGCCTACTCAGAAGTCACCTTTCATTTATAATGCTTAAGGCATTGTCATCATAACTAAAACTGCTTTTTATCAAATCTAAACAAGTTACAGTAATAAAAAATGGTG
>JACDCB010000112.1 GCA_013694585.1 Candidatus Nitrosopumilus sp.
CATAAAACAAGGAATAAGATCGAAAGGACGTTTATTGAGTTTCTTTATTGTTATTGCTCTATTTCAGAGATTAACAAAAAAGAGAAAGAGTACGATCGAAAAACTAGATTTGTATGTTGTTTTTTTATTCACTGACACAAATAACAAAGCTATAGAAAAATATTTGGATTATAATATTTCCCGATATTCAATGCAATCCTATATCCTCTATGCTTTTATTTAATATGTCAAACATATTTGTATTATAATAATTCTTGTTATTTCGTTCATTACTAACATCTATCTGATCATTCCCATGTCAGATTCAATCTATCAGGTCAGCACTGATTTTTTTGATCGAATCTCCCTCATCATTTCATGTTAACTAGATTAATGACATCGATTAGCTGTTTCATCGAATAGTAGTTACTTTGTTATAGTTACTAGTTTTTCTATGCATATTCTAACTCTGTGTAACTTGCATTATACAAGTCAAAATAGTTTTTTCTCAGTATAATATTAACCTTAGGTTATGAATAATTTTAATCAAAAAGAGATACTGGACAAGAATTATTTCAAGTTATACCCTGGCTTTTACTACGATCTATTCAATTTCTTAAGCCGAAATTAAAAATATCACTAAATAATAGAATCAGATTACTAAATTAATGTTTCATTTAACATAGATGCTCTGGGGTGAATATCGTTTGGTTGTATGCTGAACGATTATGCATTATCTTAGAATATTGATAAAATGCTTATTTGACATCAACGTCGATTCGCTGGTTGATGTCGTATTCACCAATTCTTTGAACGGTTATTTTTATTTCCCATTTACCTTCTTGACTAAGATAATTTCCAGTAGAAGAATAATTTCCTACTCCTACTTTTTTCATAGTATCAACAAGTGGTCCCAAGTTCTTGTCAGGATTATTAAATTCTAAAAACACATTCCTAATATTTTCAATCGCGGTACCATTTACATGATAAATATGAAGGTCAAAGGTATTAGGACCCACTTTAAAGGGAGTAATATCAAAATCAAGAACTACATTGTCAGCGGTCGTAATGTTTGTAGAATAACCTGGTGACACATTGGATATATTTTGTTCTGATGGTTGTTGAGTTTTACTACTGTTGTCTTTAACCGAAAAAACATAAGAGCCTTTTGTAATATGGCCGTCGTCTTTTGATAATACAAGCCAATTGACGGTATAAACGCCTGGGATGATTTTAGAGGAGCCTAAAGTCACAGAAAGGGACTTGTCTGAATCAGATGCTTTAAAATCGTTGTTATCCACTCTTTCATTATTAGAATTCATAACTTTGATACTGCTTGCTCTTGGCTCAGGATTTTCCGTAAATTTGATAGTTACGTGGTCAAGTACGGATTTTGAAGAATCAATTATTTCATTGGGTTGAGGCAAATAAGTGACAGGGCTTGCGTGACCGAATACAGGTAATAATGATACAGATGTCAAAATCAATATGCCAGTTCCCACGATTGAAACCACAGCAATATACAAAATTGCTGAAAAATTCATACACTATTATTTACAATAAAGTATAATATGATTATTGTACAAATGTCGAAGTCGTTATGTATACGATTTCAAAATTGATAGGTGAAATGGTAGTTTTCTTCGGACATAAGATCGTGACTTCATAATTTTACGTCAAAATTTGCAGAGCCGATTTATACGTTCGAAGATTGTACAACAATTGTTATAATAAACTTTAAACATAAACTCTTAATGAATAAAAATCACCTGATTCTGTTGGGAGCTGTAATCGCAGTCTCCATGTTAGCAGCTCCGGTATTGCAAATGTCATCCGCTCACCAAAGAGCACTTTTTAATATAAACGGGAAAGATTACTTGTTTGTTATTGGTTCTGCAAATGAACCATTATATGTTGATGATAAAACTGCAGCAACACTTGATGCATACTGGCCAGATGCTTCAGATCCAACTAACAGCAGAGCAAACGGCACTCAGCCAATCACCGGATTAGAAAACATGTTAAAGGTGGAAATATTAGCGGGCGACAAGAACATGACATCCAATTTGGACCCTGCATTTGGTGAAGTAGGAAAGTATGAATCAGAGACATTTTATCCAACAGTACCAACTACATTCGATTATAGAATTTATGGAAACATCAATGGAACAAACTTTAATGTAACATTCTCATGTCAACCAGGTGGAGAAACTGCACCTTCCGATAACTCTACAGTCGACATTTCTGAAAATGTGGTAAGAAAGGCATTGCAAGGAGGTTTTGGATGTCCTGAAGATAGAAAAGGATTCCCCGAACCATATATTTCACAATATGAGCTAAGCCAACAACTAAATAGGACCTCCACCTAATTTTTTTTATGTATTTTTATAAATATTGTAATACATATTGACATATTGGACTTTCGAATAATACTTTTTCTTATCATCTCATTTGGTATATCATTTGGCCTCTTAACTAATATTCCAATTGCCATTGCTCAGGAAGGATCCTCTATCACCATCTCCTCCTCAGAGGCGGTAACGTCCACAAATGATGCAATAGTTAAAGCGGTATTGATTGTATCTCAGGTGGCCGTTGCAGGATTAACCTTCAATGAAATTTTTTATAAATCTCTAAACTATCTGAGGAATAAATCAGAAAGAGAAAATGGAAGAAGAGATAAGAATAGTTATTACCGAAGCTCAACCCGATTTTTAAAGCTAATTGCATTATGCGCGATAGCAATAATAGCTGTCTCTACATTATTGTTATTTCTCCAAGTATCCAGTTTGGAACAAGAATTGGGATTAGATACATATTCAACATTTGAGATAACACTTTCTACCTCTGTCGGTTTTGTATGGATGTTAAGAATTTGTACTTCATTGTTGATTATTGGTTCTGTAATTATTTACCATGTTTTAATTTTGAGAATCAATCATAGTGAATTTCAGGAACTTGGGAACAATAAATCGATATTTACTAATAGAAAAACCCTCATCAGTTTTGCATTTCCAGGTATTTTTCTCTCATGTATCTTATTGAGTCTTTTTTCTGATAGCATGATTGGCCACAGTAATGCCCTATCTTCGTTCTCAGGGATAGCGGTTTTTACCGATTGGGTACACTTGGTGGCAATATCGATATGGATTGGAGGATTATTTTACATTTCAACAATAATTTTAGAAAATTCTAAACATAACCTGCTTGAATCCAAGGGAAAAAATAACGGAAAGTCAGATTTAGAAAAGAGTAACGAAAGTCAATTAGTATTTTCAAGTTTTTTGATGAATTTTTCTTATGTAGCTATTATAGCACTAACTGTAATTGGAATAACTGGATTATATTTGGGAAGAATTCATTTACAAAATATTTGGTCATTATTTTTTACAGTCTATGGGAATATCCTAATTATTAAAATAAGCTTGACTCTTCCAATGATAATACTAGGCAAATACAATCAGGATAGGATAGACGAATTATCACGTACAAGGATAAACAGGATTGATATACAAGTCAACAAGAATCATGAATATTTAGAGAGCTCTAGGGATAAAATAATAATCAAAAAAATAAAGAAATCGGTTAAAATAGAATCATTGTTGGGGATAACAATTATAACAATAGCATCATTTCTGTCGGTCACATCACCTCCTTCTTTGTCTAATATGAAATTCTCAGAAAGCCAGGCAAACGCCGAAATAGCTACGATGGGAGTGTTCAGCTACCTAGATAGCAATGCTTTTTCACTACTTGTCATCATATTATCAATTATCATAGTCTTATTCGGCATGTTTAATCTACGAAAACATGCAACTAGAATAAAAGAACTTAAAAATAAAAATTGATTTCTAGTTTAATCAGATGACGATAAGGAACAGGTTATTTATCCGTGACCAAAAACTGCAATTGTAATAACTAGATTGAAACTATTGATTAACGACACAGCATTTTAGAAATCACAAATCAAATATTGAATATCGACCGGGGAAAGGAACAGACGTGCGTGTATTTGGTTGTAGAGATACGATATCTAAAAATACATAAAAATATTAATGTATAATCCAATACGATTCAGAAAGGCGTTTAATTTGATCCAGATAGATGAAGACAGAATTTTTGATATCATTAGAGAGAGAAAGCCTCGTTCCGTAGCTTTGAATGGTCCTGAACCCCTATTACCAAAAATTCAAAAAGTTTCTGAAAAAATTGAAAATGAATTTAACATTATATCATATATAATAGGAGATAAAAGCTGGGGTTCTTGTGATCTTAACACACATGCTGCAGAGATGCTGGGTGCAGATATATTATTTAACGTAGGGCATACTATAACTATAGAAAATTTTGGAGAGAAAGTATTCATGATAAATGCTTTTGATACCATAGGGTTTGATAATATTGCATTAAAATGTGCAACGGAATTAAAGGGGCGATTTAAAACTATATCATTAGTTACCGACAGTCAACACTTGCATCAAATTGACATAGTCAAACAGATTTTTGAGGATAACGGTTTTGTCGTGGTAAAGGGGAAAGGTAAAGGACAATTGAATGATTCACAAGTCTTTGGTTGCGAATTTCATCCGCTACACAACATCAAAAGTGAAATTGATGCCTTTATTTTTCTTGGCCAGAGTAGATTTCATTCGATAGGGATTGCCCTTTCTACAGAAAAACCGACATTTATGCTAGATCCATATTTTGAGGAATTTTTGCAAATAAATAACGAAGCAGAAGTTGTCAAGAAGAGAGCAATACTATCTGTGTACAAGGCACTCGATGCAAGAACGTTAGGGATAATAATAGGGTTAAAAGAAGGACAATTTGCAAACATTAAAGCTTTAGAATTTAAGAAAGAACTAAGTAAATTAGGAGTTAATATACAACTGATAGCTTTGACCGAGATTTCAAATGAGAAGTTAGAAAACTTTAGAGAAATTGATGCCTTTATTCAAGTAGCATGTCCACGACTAGGAACTGATAACTATTTTTCCAAACCAGTACTATCAGTTCCACAAGGATTAGCTTTGATAAAGTTATTAAAGAAAGAACCCATCGAAGAATTTTTCAAAATTCAGCACTGGTTATAGGATAAACTTGGAAAACACCACAATTCGGAAAGCATTCCGTATTAAACTTGTGGTAGCATATCAGATTTACATTTCTTCAGTCTGATTGACATTTTATTAAGAGATTATCAATTTCTTAATCAGTAGAGTTTAATAACAAAAATAAACCATAGCATAAGTAACATTCTTTGGTTTTTCAAGCAATAATTAAAATCTCGAATAATTGTTGCAATAGAATTTGTAAAGAAAGATTATATTTAATCGATCTGCTATCATAAGCAAATTTATGGTAGTTATATCAAAAAGGCTTTCCCTGATAATATTTTTTGTTGCAGGTTTCATTTTTATTGGAATAGGTATTGCTTCAATTATTGATTCGAACATCCCCAGATTTGTGAAAATTACTGAGATGATAAAACCAAATCAATCGGGAATATTTACTCCAGATATGAATTCGGGTAACATCGCAAATATTTATGCCAATGGATCTGAATCTACAGTGCTAGTGATAGACCCCAACAACAAGTTGATAATGAATAAAACTAGAAATATTGGGGTATTGAATGAAACTGTTACATCGGAAGTAAATGGTAAGTACAAAATTCAGGTAATTAATGAAGGAGAGGATACATTGAATTTGAATTTAGGGGCGTTTTCGAAGGCCAGTCCACTTGCTTTTAGTGGCCAAATGATGTTGATCATAACAGGTATTGTAGTCGTAGGATTAGGAATCAGAACCAGAATGCAGTCATAACTATCTTATTTCGGCTTTCTTATACGAACCTAATAACTTAAAGAATATAGTAGCGGTCTTAACAGATAAAAGAGAGGTAGATATTTTATCATCATTAACGTTTCCCTCCAAATCTACGAAAAAATAATACTCCCAAGGTATATTTTTGGTAGGTCTTGATTCAATTTTTGTTAGATTAATGTTTCTTAATGCAAACTCTTGGAGTATAGAATATAATGATCCAGGAGTGTGAGGGATAGAAAAAATAATTGATATTTTATTGTCATCGGCATTACTATCATATATTTTAGAAATTATTAGAAATCTAGTAAAATTATTAGAATTATCCTCGATATCTTCTTCTACAACCTTCATGTCATAGATTTGGGCGGAATGTTTGCTAGCTATTGCAGCTGCACTAGCATTATGAGTTTCTTTAATAAATTTAACAGATCCTGCAGTATCATACATAGGGATTGATTCTAAGTGTTTCTTTTGAATATATTTTCTACACTGAGCCAGTGCCTGTGGATGAGAGTAAACAATAGAAATTCCGTCTGGAGACGAATTCTTATCAATGATTAAACAATGATGTATTTTCTGATATATTTCCCCGATAACGTAAAGAGGCTTTTCAACTAGTAAGTCATAAGTTTCATTTACACTTCCTTCTGTAGAATTTTCAATAGGAACTACGGCTAGATCCACGGTAGAATTTTCAACACATTCAAACAATTCACGAAATGATCTAAATGGAATGAATGAATAATTTGGATCAGGATATTGAATACGGGCAGACGCCTCACTATAAGATCCAGATTCCCCTTGAAAGCCTACCTGGAAGGCATTCATGTCATAGGAAATTGCTTGTCATATAAAAGTGTAAATGATTCTTTTCCATAATCAATTGAAACTTTCCTGTCTTCAAAATTACCACAGGAATTGCATTTTAATCCTCCTGGTACTTTGACGAATTCATTCCCACAAGAAAAGCAAATTGTATACACAACTCCCAAGTCTCTGTCCTCTAACGTCAAATGAATTGAAGAATTTAATAAGCTGTATACTCTTCCCCTTATTATATCGCCTACCTTAAAAACAAATTTACCTTTATAACTTCTCTCACGCCAGCCTGAACCATAGTTTCCCCCAGAATTAGACATACGAGTGGATGCTATCGCAGAAAACCCAGATTTAGAATATTTTTCATTGATATAAACAATCCTTACTGAAATCATATTTCCAAATAGCATATCGATGTATCCAACAACAATATCACCAATCTTAGGTATCATAGGTGGATTTTTTTGTTTGACATTCAAAATGCGATCGACCATATTAACGCTAGATTTTCCAATAACAGCAGATCTAACCTCACCTTCATCTAAATAAGTATTTTTACCCGCATCAAATTCCTCAATTATAGCTAACGATTTCCCAGGAATAATATGATCAATTTCATGAGTTTTATTCAAATCAAATCAAACGATATTTGTATTCTAATAGTTATAATTGTTACATTAACATATATCTAATGGATCATTTCAAGCATTTCTATTGCTTGTCTAGTTTCTTTGACATTATGAGTTCTTAGCAGAGAGGCCCCATTCATCACGCTATACATCTCAGCAATAATTGAAGGAATCAGTCTATCTTCCACATCTAAACCAAATAAAGATCCTATAAACGATTTTCTGGAAATTGAAACACATATTGGTTTTTTCAAAGACGTTAGTAATTTAATATTAGCAATTATATCGATATCACGCACGTACCAATCCATTCCCTGAGTTTTGGAATAAAATGGATTGAATCCTTCTTTTCTAAAAAAACCAATCGAAGGATCGATGATCAATTTATCATCGTCGATTTTGGATTTCTTGGCAATTCTAATACTTTCAGCTAATAGAGAACTAGTATCCTGTATGTCCCCATCACCATACAGATTTTCGCTATCTGACAAGTAAGCACCGAGAATTACAGGAAGATCATGTTCATAAGCCAGGCTGGGCATTTTTTTATCATATTTTAAACCAGTAACGTCGTTAATCGCATTCACCCCTAATTTCAATAAGGATCGGATTACGTCGGATCTAACTGTATCAACAGATATAGGAATATTGCTAATTTGCCTAATAGCTGATATAGCATGATGCAACCGTTTTGATTCGAGATCCTTTGGAACCAGCGTTTTCAAGTATGGAGCAGTTGACATACCACCAACATCCACTATATCAACCCCATGATCCTGCATTCTAATTATTGTATCTTGAATATCGTCATCTTGACGTTTTATCGAGTCTTTGTAAAATGATTCTGGACTTACATTTATGATACCCATAATCCTGGTCTTTCCATAGGGAGTGACCGAAATATTGCCCACAATTGTCAACATATAAAAATAGATTTTTTTCTTTTAAAAACATTCAGATGAATCTATTAAATCATTAGATAATTATCAGATATAGACTAGATGTCAAATTTCAGAGAATTTTTTGAAAGACTAGCAAAGGCTTAGAAAAGAAAATATTAAGAAATCCCTATAAATACGATTAACTATTGCTATTAATTCTGGTAATTGATTCAACAATATCATCATCACTAGGGGATGATTGGTTAAGCCTTAGATTGCATTTACCAGTAAAAAAGGTTTATTGCTTCGGTCTACAAATCGTTAGTTTGGAGATAAAGGTACAATTGTATTGAATATGTAGTAAATGTTAAAATTCAATTCAATTCCTTTTTGTGCAGTTTAAACGTTACAGTTTATGAAGAGGCAATTGAAAAGATAATATTAACCCCTTGAATGTTACCTTAATCATAAAGTACAATGATAGGACTTTCGTCTGCTTTACATAGACCACTCATAAACTTGGTTTTTTATTCTAGTTATTTTCGTACATTAGCTGTTAATCCTGGACTATCTTACTTTGAAAAGCTTTGAATAGAAACCTGTAATCAATGGTATTATTTTTTCCATGATTAAATTATCAAAATCATCTGTATGGGGATCTAATGTAAAGATCAATAGATATTCTAATCTATTCTTTTGATTTGTTATTGGTATTGTAATCCTCAAAATTTTTTCATAAAGAGAACACGTATAATTTAGTTTTCCAAGTATATCCTGCCACCTTAATCTAGTATACTGCCTGGTAGAAGCAGTGATAGCGTATTGCTCAGTTTCTTCATCGCTTAAAAGTGGAATTATTCCTTTACGTTCTGCAGTGGTAAGGATTATTCCATGCTTGTCGGCAACCCCAATAAATCGTATTCTCGAATCGATTTCCACAATTTCATTGCAAAGGTTTTTGAATTCGGTAACATATTTTTCCATGATTTATTATTATTGGTGTTTCAACAATGTATTATTTTAATTTTTTTCATACAGTAATTGTCCTTTTAGTTCAATTTTTGTTATCCTTGAAGCTGGAATTGTTTGAAAATTTTCAGAAATTAGAATGAAATCTGACAAGGTAATTTGTTTATAATCTTCGTAATCCCTGTATGTTACAAAATACGAGGATGCATCATCTGCATAGAGTGCTTTACTAATAATTTCCTCTAATTTACCTTTCTTAGCCATTAATTACAATTTATTTACATATCATATATACGCCATCAAACGATCGATTGCTCATCATACTGTCAAGATAATCAGACTAATCAATAAATTTGGATTGAATTGAAAATGTTTTCTCAGAATGTTGTGTTTTCGCCTGATCTGTGCTGAGGACAAGTGATTTATAAATAGGATGTACAAATACGTTTGGTTTTTTATAGCCTGTCGTATGATTAATTCTTATCAAATTTATGTTATGCTTTATTTAATAGCATAAAATTAGTGATCTATAAATTCAATGAATTAAAAGGAAGATATACAGTTCTAAAATTAACAATAACATATTATTTCAATAACAAATTTTCAAAAGATTTAATATTGAACTTCGAAGTAATGTAGTAGGCAAGCTTAGTATGACTCACTGTATAGCAATACATTCCTATAAGGGAGGCACTGGTAAGACAACAATAGCTGCAAATACCGCAGCATTACTTGTAAAAATGGGGAAAAAGGTTGCCATACTAGATTTAGACGTCTATGCGCCCAGCTTACATAATTATTTTAAAATAAATCCAAAAAAATGGATAAATGACTTTTTGGATAATAATGCAGATGTTTACGAATCAATAATTGATATGACTGATATTCTTTTTAAAGATGATCAAAAGCAGAACAATTTTACAGGGAGACTCTATACAGGATTCTCTAATCCTAGCAGAGACGCGATATTTAAATTTGAAATGGGTAATGGAACGGACTATTGGAAAAAACAGTTTAGGAAATTAGTTTTTCTTAGAGAACAAATTATTACCAAGCTCGATACAGATTATATCATTATTGATACGAGTCCAGGAATAAGACATTGGTCCATTAATGCCCTATCAATAGCTGATAAATTAATACTTACTATGAAAATGGATGATTTGGACATTGAAGGAACTAAAAAACTGTTGTTTGAAATTTATACAACATTTGTACGATTTGGTGCTATTTCTTATATACTGCTCAATAGGATATCAGGGTATTGTATTCCGGCTACTATACCCGATTCAAATATCGAAGAAAACCAAGATCATAAGAAAGTTTTGGAAGAACTTCACGCCGTTACGGGTGCAAACTCTCTTTCCCCACTACCATGCTATTGCGACATACAATTTAGTCCCAGAGAGTTTTTGACAGTAATTAACAATCCAAATCATCCATTTTCTTTAAAATTAAGAAGCATCATAAGTGAAATGACAAATAATAGTTAGAATAACAAATATTAATTTTAAATTAGAGAGCATGTCAGTAGAATTACAATAGAATGAGCAAAAAGAAAAATAATTCAGATAGTGATAGTAACAGGAATAACGCTTCTAACAAGAATGATAATAACGATGGTAGTTATTTTGCAAGAGGTCGTAAGAAAAGAAAACAATATTTAAAAATAATAGTTCCTGCGGTTGTTGGAATAGCAGCTCTTGCCATTGTGTTAGCAATATTTTTTCCCAGTGAAAATGTAGCAGCCAAATATGGTGCTCTAGGATCGGCACATGATCATGGAGCATTATTGATTAACCTAAATGGTACAAACTTGGACCTAGCACAACAAAAATACGCGGTGAGGTCTAACTATATTCATGTAGAAAGCTACAATGGCACATTAGATGGAACAACTATCCATAAACACTCGTCTAATGTTCCAATTGGTGAATTCCTTAAGAGTATCAGAATGGATGCTTCCAATGGATGTTTCATTACAGATAGTAATCAGCGCTTTTGCGATGACGAGCAATATAAACTAAGTTTCTATGTTAACGGTAATGGAACTAAAGACATAATGAGTTATGTACCAATCGATGACGATAGAATGTTGATAACATATGGAAAGGAAAATTCAACGGAGATAAATAAACAACTACAAGAATTAAACAATCTTCCAATCAATGTAAAATAATTATCCCCATTTTTTATTAAACATTTAGCACATTCATTGGAAAGTAAAATGACAGTTATCGATTTAATTCAATTCAACTGGAAGTGTAGGATTATTACCCCACTCTCCCCAAGACCCTAGATACATTCTTACATTCGGATACCCAAGTTGTTTAAGAGCAAGGTAAGTGTTTGCAGCTCTGTAACCACCTTGACAATACGTTATAACTTCTGTTTCTTTCGATATAAAGGAATATAACCTCGCCAAAGCGTCAAATTTCGAGAATTTCTCATTGCTAAGATTATTTGACCAATCAACATTAACGGATTTAGGTATATGTCCCCGGTGAAAAGCACGAGCAACAGATCCGTTGTACTCAGCCTGGGATCGGCAGTCAATAATTACCACATCCTGTGAATTTTTATCTACACAGTTTTTTACATAGTCTAAATCAGCTAATATAGTCCTATTCGTATGAAAATTGAATGTGGAATGTGAATATTGATTTGTCTTCATTTCTACTGGATATTTAAGTTTGGACCATATTTCAAACCCACCGTCTAACATAAATGAATCAAGGTGAGAGAAATAATTCAATAGCCAAACACCCCGGGAAGCGTTAGGACCTGAAATATTATCATAAAAAATAACTTGATTTGATGGATTAATGCCTAGATAATTTAATAGTAAACCCATTTGTTTTTCAAATTGCAAAATTCCCACTGTAGAGGTATCAAACCAATGGAAATGCATCAAATCGATATTAATGGCACCAGGAATATGACCCCTAGCATACTCGGCAAAAGATCGGGTATCAACAAGTATCAATTCAGAGTGTTGACCCTGGATTAAATCAAGTAATGATTCACCATTTATAACGGTGTTCAAGGACCTAAGTATGCATAATCCTATAGATAATGCTTTCTAGAAGCCCAAAGATAAATTTGAAAAAGTTTTTAATAAAAAGTACTAGAATACATAACGGGCAAGAAATGGCAAGAAAAGCGGCAAAGGCAAAATCGGAGGAGAACGGTCTTCCCGAATGGGCCGACAATGAACTGAAAAATGCAAATTTTCAAATATTAGACACGATTAGTAGGACGGGTTATTTTCTAGACATCAATGAACAAACCAAAAAAGCAGATATCCAGCTCTACGAATCACTACCCGACGGCAGAACAATAATTGAAGAAATCGATTTAGCAGATGATATGAAGGCTTCAGAACTTATGAAAGGTTTCGTATATGAGTATAAAATCAAAATATCAAAAGCCAAACTAAGTGATCAATTATGTGAATTATTGAAAACCAAGTATCAAATCGATATGGATGAGATTTTTAAATTTGATTTGGAGAGTGCACAAATGATGGATGTAGAATCAGACTTTGATCCAAATAAGAAGGACAAGGATGAAGATGAAGATGAATAATAAATTCACTTCAGTCAAGATTTTTACGAAATTGGCTCTCAATAATTGAATCAATTATCGCAGGAAAACAACCTTTGAACGGTACGGATAATCCAGCTATGGGTGGTACAAAAATTTGAAAAGAATCAGATGTAAGTGAGTTTAATACCGCCTTGGAAACCGTTTCTGGATTTAACATATATTTCATTGGGGTTTTATTATTAAAATATTCATTATTAAAAAAATTGGTCTTTACGCCTATTGGACTTATAACAGATATCTTTACACCTGTTTTTCTTAATTCACGGCGCAAGGACTCAGAAAAACCCAACATGGCAAATTTTGATCCACAGTATGCGGCCATCCCAGGGATACCAAAACTGGCAGCTAATGAGGCAATATTAATTATATGACCACTATTTCTCCTAATCATTGAATCAAGAAAAATTTTTGTAAAATAAATCATGCCAAAATAATTAGTGAAACTAACTTTTTCGATTTCCTCGATTGACGTCTTTTCAACCTTTCCAAATATACCAATTCCTGCATTATTGATTAAAACATCTATATGTCCATATCGTTCGAGTATCAGATCACCAACGCGCTTAACTTCTCCTTTGTTGGACACATCGCAACATAGCGGCAGTATTTCAAAGTCCCTTTCCTTCATAGATACAATAGAATCATTCAGTCTATCAATATTTCTGGCAATTAGAATTAAGGATTTCAAACTAAATTGTGAAAAATCACTTGCAATGCATCTACCTATTCCACTCGATGCACCGGTAATAAGGACAATCTTGTTTTTTAGTAGGTCGGTTAACATCTTCACCATATAAAAAAGAGATAATCATTATTTAAAATACTATCAATCAGCTTTACTATCAGGGGTAGTGAAAGAGGGGGAGTTAGATTTTGAATAATTAGTTCTTAATGCCAACCTCATCAATGCAATCCACATTATTACTAACGGAATATAGTAAGAAGCAATCCTCCATGCAATTATGACGTTTAATTGATCGTTATCATGTACTATGTTACCAATTTGAGAAATGTCATTCAGGTGATTAATATATCCCCATAATCCCCATTCAGCTAAGCCGGAACCTCCTATTGTGATGGGAAGGGTACCCAAAATTGTGGAAGAAGACGTAGCCATAAATGACAAAAATAGACCTATGTATGTATCTACAGAATGTGTTAAAACTAGAAATGAAAGACCATGGAAAATAAATGCGACTAATGTAATTGCAATGCCCACGGAGAATATTTTTACAGATTTGAATGATCCAAAGTTTTCTCTACTCATTATGCACAAATCATCCAATGCTTTATTAACAGAATTGATCCCCCGTTGAGCTTTTTGTTCTGAAATAAATTTTTTTGCCAATTTTAAAGAAAATGAGGGTAATTGGATATTTTTTTTTGCTGAATATATCAAGATAAAAAACCAGAATCCAAACGTAGGGGTAGCAATCGTAACAATTATCAGACCAATTAATAGGGAACCGTTAGATATTGCAATAAATCCAGCGATAAAAGCTAAAATTGTACCAACAAATACATCGGCAATAATTTCCATAGTAGTAACCCATGCTGCTCGGCCCGCTGGCACACCACTCTTAGTTAAAAAAGCGATTCGCACAAGTTCGCCTCCAATATATGAAGGAGTAGTTTGAGTTACAAATTCTCCAGCTAACCTGGCAAAAATAATTTTCCAAAATGAACTGACATTCTTTCCAATGAATTTTCGAACGAAATAGTAAAATCTAATTGCTTGAAGAAAAATTCTTGTCATTGTTGCGATAAAAGAAAGTAAAAAAGGGACAATACCTACAGATAAAACATCATTTAGCGAAACAGGAGTAAATAGAAAAATAAGCATTATAGGTATAACACTTACAAAAATGAAAATTATTCGCCAATTCAAGGTATATCAACTAGTTCAAAAGAAGGAATATAATAATCATACAAATATACAATAAAATTAGAATAACAATTAAAAATTTTTGAAATGCATACTATATTCGTGACTGGTACGGCCGGTTCAGGGAAAACACTATTGACTTCGAGATTGTTGGAATGGTACCACAGCAATGATGTCTCACCAATTTCGATTAATTTAGACCCAGGAGTATCCAGTTTACCGTATGATCCAGACATAGACGTGAGAGAGTTTATTGATTTTTATTCGATAATGGATGATTACAAGTTAGGACCAAATGGGTCAATGATATTGGCTAATGACTTGATATCAACAAAAATAGATGAAATTCAAACTCAGGTTCAAGAACTTAATCCCGATTATGTAATAATCGATACTCCCGGACAAATAGAACTGTTTGCTTTCAGGTCCAGTGGTCCTTATTTTGTTTCAAATTTTTATTCAGATTCTAAAGTAACACTATTTACCATAGATGGGACATTAGCAGTATCTCCAATTAGTTTCGTTTCTTTGATGTTCTTGTCACAATCAGTCAGATTACGTCTAAACATCCCACAGATCAACGTCTTAACGAAAAGAGATAAGATAATCGAGAGGTTGACAGAAATTTTGAATTGGTCCAACTCCATTACCTCACTTCAAGACTCCCTGAATCTAGAAAAAGATTCAGAGCAGTCTCTATTGGGTAAAGATATTATAAGAACACTCTATAAAAGTGGAAATATGTTGAGCCCCATTGCAGTATCTAACTTAACTATGAATGGAATGATAAATTTAACTGCAGCATTATCAAGGATATTAACACAAGGTGAAGAGGAGCAAAAACACGAATGAAAAAGGAAAAGCATGAAATTGTAGCTGAATATGTAGAATGTATTGCTACTGCATCTGCCTCAACTGCAAATTTGGGTCCAGGATATGACGTATTTGGGTTAGGCCTGGATGTATTAGAGGATATAGTATCCATCAAAATAGAGAGAAAAACAATAGCAAATAAAAACAATGTAAAAATAATAATGAGGGGTGATCTGGGAAAACACATTCCAAATGATCTTGATTCCAATTCTGCAGGCAAAGTGGCAAAAAAAATTATTTCAGATTATGATTTATATAATTACAACTGTTTAATAGAAATTAGAAAAAATATTCCACCGGGTTATGGGATGGGAAGTAGTGCCGCATCGGCAGTAGCAACTGCAGTTTCCCTAAATGCAATATTTGGACTGAATATTGACGATACCAAATTATTAGATTATTCTGCAGAAGGCGAACTCGCAAGTGCGGGTGTAAAGCACTTTGATAATGTCGCAGGCTCATTTTTTGGAAATTTTGTAATAGTTAAGACTCACCCAAAATTAGAATTTATCAGGATAGAATCACCAAATAATCTATCTATGGTTATATGCGTACCACTTATTCAAGTTCCTAAAATGAAGACAGAATTTTCAAGAAAAGTCATTCCTCAGCAAGTACCATTAGAAAAAATGGTTCATAATGTAGCTAATGCATGTTCCGTAGTTGCAGGCTTTTATACCAAGGATATAGAAATGATTTGTAACGGCATAAATGATTGTATCATAGAACCCGCCAGAAAGAAATTGATCCCAGGATATGAAAAAATAAAGGAAAGATCCCTAGAAGAGGGAGCGATGGCTTTTACCATCAGTGGAGCTGGTCCTTCTACGGTAGCTTTTTTAGATTCAAGCAAAAAGCTGCTACGCATATCAGAAGTCATGGAAGAGGAATATGAGAAAATAAATATCAAATGTAAAACATTTATATCTAAACCCGGTAGTGGATCAAAAATAATTTCGTTGAAATGAAAATCCGTTCTTTGATGGAAAAATAGATTATTTTTTAGTATTTTTACTGAGGAATGCCTCCATCATTTTATGTCTATCTTCGTGAGCAAAACACAAAGCCCAGCCATAAATTTCCAGCCTCAATCCAGTATCAATATCTGCATCCATACCTTTATTAATTAGCATTTTACTGATTTTTATAGCATTGAAACTATTTTTAGTGATCTCTTTAGCAAAAGTCATACAATGTTCCAAAAGTTTTTTATTTAGTAACTTTGAGAGTGCAATACTTTTCTCCTTTTCATTATTTTGATCGATAGATGGATCTAAACTAGACTTTTCCTCATCTGATAAGGAAATTACTTGGTTAACTAGTCCAATATTGGCAGCCTCATGAGCGGTAATCATTTTTCCGGTAAAAATCATTTCTTTAGCTTTTGCAGGTCCAACTACCCTAAGTAGTCGCTGAGTACCACCCCATCCAGGAGGAATACCAATAGTTACTTCTGGTTGACCAATCTTTGCATTTTCGGAGGCGAACCTTATATCACAAACTAAAGATAGTTCACATCCACCACCAAGTGCAAAACCATTTATTGCGGCAATTACAGGTTTCTCCATTTTTTCAATTTTATTTAGCATGGATTGTGCAGATGAGGCATATTTTTCAGCAGTTACGGCGTCAATATTTACCATGTATGAAATGTCAGCACCAGCACAGAAAGAGCGTTCTCCTGCCCCGGTAATTAGTAGTACCTTGATTCCTTCATCGGCAGAAATTATGTCAATTGCTCTGGCCAGTTCGAATATTACATCAAGATTCATTGCATTCAAAGCTTCAGGTCTATTTATCCTCAATATTGCAATTTCATTAAGTAAATCAATTTGAACATATTTCATGGAAGACATAAACAAACTTCAATGGTTCTTTAAAATAAATCTTATCAAATATCATTCATGAAAATCGATATCATTATTTTTATCATTATCTTTTTGCAAAAATTCTCTTCTCGCATTGTTCATGAGTTTAAACAAAGATTCTAGCGATTTGATATCAACCTCAGGACTATTTGGATTTTTCATTTCTCGAAGTTGTTTGGTAAATTTTTTGGCAATATCATACAAGTTAATTTTTTCGGCCAGATTAATGAACTCCTCTTTTTCAAAAGGTTTTGGAAGAACTTCAGGTACACTTTTTAGAGTGGAAACGTATTCGACGAATGCTTTTTTTGGCCATGCTGATGCGAACATTATTCGTTGATCGCCTTTTAATTCCAAGATTTCTTTTGCTATATGTAAACCATTTTGATTGGAAGACATATCTTTTGATGGTAAATCGTAATCTAAGACAACCAAATCAAATATATTATTATCCGATTTATAATCTTCATCACTTTGTTGAATCGACTTTTTGTATTCTGATATCCCATCTTCATAGTTTTTTGCAATAATGTAATCATGTCTGTTTTCTTCCAACCATATAGAATACAATTGACAAATATCATCATCATCCTCAATGATTAGAACATTCATGCTAACCCAGTTAAAACAAACGAATAATAAAATTTTACTATTATGCGATTAATATTTCTAATTCACTTGTTCATTTCGTAGAATTTTTACAAATGCATTGAGAGAAAGTGGTTTATAAATAAAGTGATCATACATCATATTATTATTTAAAAATTCCATCGCTTCCTTGTTTATTTTACTAGAGGACATAAAATAACCCTTAATTTTCTTATCTCTTTTTTTTAGATCATCGTACAGGTCAAAGCCGTCTAGCCCTTTGACATTAATACCTAAGAAAACCAAAGAATATTTTCCCGGAACAAAACTTTCTATCGCATTATAAGGATCTTCAAAATAATCAATATCGTATCCCAAACTGACGATTGATTCTTTGACCGTTTCCAAGTTTTCTGAAAAATCGTCAATAATTAAGAGTTTAAGACCATCAGTAGATTTATTCTCGTCAGTCTGGCCAGGCACATTTGTCCCTTTCAATGGGATTTTAATAAGAAATTTTGCTCCAATGTCGTCTATCCTATTTCCAACAACAACACTCCCCCCGTGGATTTCCACAATCTTTTTTGAAATGAACAATCCAAGTCCTGCCCCTCCAGAATTTGGATAGAATTTAGTAAAGATTCTTTCTGGATCATCATCTGGAATGCCAGGTCCTTCATCTTCTATTAATACATTAGCATGGAAATCATCATCATTCTCAAAGACACTGATAATAATCTTGTTCCCTTCATTTTTTTTTGTAAAAAAATAGGAATTGTTTAGAATGTTTTCAAATGCTTGTTTAATGTATTCCTTATCAGCCTCTATAAACACATTAGGACGGCCTTGAAAAAGTATCCGAATGCCTGAAGAGTCTTTGTTTGAAAATTGATTATAATCTCTAGCAATAATATCCAAAAGTTCGCATAGATCAAAAATTTCAAAATCTAACTTTAGCGGATTTGCTTCAATTTTAGAAATATCCAAAATATCATTTGCAATATTCTTCAGTTTTTCGGCATTCTTAATAATAATATTGAGATAATCCAACATATCAGGATCTTCAATTTTTGATTTTAATGTTTTTGAAAATCCTATGATGGGTAATATAGGATTTCTTAATTGATGGGAAGCAATATCAACAAAATCCTGTTGAAAAATATTACGTTTTTCGAGGATGATATTTTTATCTACAGTGTTCCAGATATTGACAAAAAGGGTATCGAAAAAATTAACAATATCACCTGTAAGCGAATCGGATAACTTACAGGTAAATATTCGCTTATCGGTATTATAATCTATTTTGAGAAAATAAACTTGACTTTGGTTAATAATAATTGTAATCATGTGTTCGGTGGGTTCAGCAGATGATAAGACATTTTTTACTTGCACATTCTTAAAAGGCTTGAAAAAATCCACTATTGAATCATATTGATCGCTATCCTTACATGAAATCAACAGTCGTATTGAAGGTGAATTCGCAACACTTTTTGATTTTATAACATCATAGAATGAATTCTTTTTTAAAAAAAGAAATGAATAATAAGAATTTAAAAAAATATCAACTTGTTGTTGATCAGACCTTTCGAATACCTTATCTAAATTGAAATCCATGTATTTTGAGGTTATTTTTGTCTACTTTATTATTTTCTTTTTTGTGTCAAAAACATCATCCAACATTACTTCTAGATCATCTTCAAACTTCTTCAATATTCTTCTTAAACTCTGTTCTAATTCCTTTACACGTTTTTCCGTTTCGAGTTTAAATATTTCTCTAGAGATGGCAGAATATACATGGTAATGTCCTCCTTCTTTCAAAGTTCTACTTTCTTTTACACATATTCCCAATCCTGTTAATTTTTGTAAAGATCTAAATACCGTACTCTTGTCACGATTTACAGCTTTAGACAAATCTTCCAAAGTCATTTGTTTATTATTGTGTGCGATTAAGGTAAGCAATAGATCCATATCTAGTGGTGACAAATCATAGATATATATAAAAAGATCCTTTAAGGTTGCGCTCATGCGAGTAATGGCATTTATTGATGATGACGGCATTTTACATATATTACTACACATTCATGCTATTTAAAATTTTCTACAAAAACATATGTAAGAATCGATTTGAAAGTTACGAGATTGAAGATACAAAAACCCAAAAAAAAATTATTTAATATAAAAAATCAACTTTTCAAATGAAGATTGGCTTTCATGCACCAGCCATTCCATTTCGGAGCTCAACCCCTCGATGTTCCTCATTAGATTCTGCTTCTGCAGCTGCTTTATGCATCTCAGACATTGCACATCCCATTTGAGCCTCTGGTTTGCCCTTTCTCATAATACCACGATACAATCCAGCTTCTAATGTCTGTCCATGCTCTTTTTCCCAATCTTCAACTGGTATACTGTATTTCTTCTGTATCCTATCTCTGTACCATTCAGGTATAACATTAAATGCGCAGAATGGTATTATACGCAAATCAGGAGTCAAATAGTGAATGTCACATCTCTGTAATCTTTCTAGATCCTCATTATACTTATCTTGGAAATGCATCATCCCTAAGAATAATGATCTTACATGCCATGAACCTACAGAATCAAAGTTCTGTTTGAGAAGAATACTCGAAAACATGCGTCCCAAATCAAGTCCGTATGGTTGTTTACTGCGATCTACAAACTGGTTAAGTTTTCGTATTACTTCCAACATAGTCCAATACCTATTCGAACCTGATTTAATTTCTTCAGTTTTTTCTTCGAAATACTCCAAGAGACCTTTTATGTCAACAAAGGACGTTAAAGGTGTCAGCTTCTTTGTTTGAACATCTTCAAAAACGTATGTTCCAGCACCACATGCAAAGTGGATGGATAATTCATATTTTGGTTTCTTGCTAAATGCCTCTATCACATTTGTTAAAGGCATACATGATGGAACCGGAAACCAGCCATCTCTTGATATTTCACCGTTAGTTTGTTCTTCAATTCGTTCAATGCAATCAGGTATTGTAATTCTATACTTTTCTCGTTCTTTTTTACTCATTCTACCAGTTAATGAAACAGGCTGGAAATTTACAGCATGTACTACATCCATATTTTTTTGAGCAAATCGTATTATGCCACCTAACTCATGATCATTAATAGATTTTATTACAGTTGGAACAAAAACAACAGTCATACCACATTTCCTTGCAGATTCTAATGTGTATGGAACTTCCCAGTGGTTTTTGGGATTTGTTCTGGCCGTTACTCCATCAAATGACAAATAGAGATTACTAACACCAGACATTCTAACTTGCCTCATTGTTTCTGGTGAAAGTGCCAGTTTTATGCCATTAGTGTTAAGTTGTACATGATCGACACCCTCTTCTTTCATTATTTTGATAAGTTCTGTAAGGTCGTCTCTTAACATTGGCTCGCCACCAGTAATTTGAATAGAATTGCCTGCTATGGGCTTCTCAGCCTTTAAAGTTTTCATCATTGCACGTACTTGTTCATGTGAAGGTTCATACAGATAAGCGCCCTCTAATCCCTTTTTAACATAAAAGAAGCAATACCAGCAGGTAAGATCACACCTGTTAGTGACTATAATATTTGCTAAGCCAGAATGTGAAAGATGGTTAGTACATAAACCACAATTAGTAGGACAGGCACATTTATCAACCATCACATTAGGAGCTTGTGCACCTTTTCCATCCATCCAATAGGTACTAAATTTCTTGTACATTTCATATGAGCCAAAGTATAATTCCTCACACTCACCATGGCTAGGACAAGTTTTTGTCATGAAAACTTTGCCTTCTCTTTCAAAGACCTCAGCGTCTAGGATCATATTGCAATCGGGGCATATACTTTGAGTATACCTAATGGTGTGTTTAGAACCAATAGTTTTACTAGTTAAATTGGAAATTTGTATTAAATCCATAATGTTGACCTTTATTACTACATTTGATTAACTTTATAAAGATGATCTGACAAATCCTACGGTGTTTAGTTAGCAAAGTACAATATAGATGAAAGATTTAATATCCAAGTTTCAACTAGTCACATAAAACTATGGAAATTAGCGACAAGGCCAAGAAATCTATGGAAAGCCTTGGATTAACAAATTATGAAATTCGAGTATATACTTCGTTGTTGTTTGCCAGTTTAAATACGGCATCAGAAATTAGTAAGAAATCAGGAGTACCATACTCAAAAATCTATGATGTTTTAAATAGTCTGTATGTAAGAGGATGGATATATTCGGATAACCAAAGGCCACAGAATTTTTTTCCTAAATCGCCATCAAATGCAGTGGAAGCCATGATGATAGAAATGGAGAACAATTTGAGGAGTAATAAAAATGTCATTATCAATGAATTAATGCCAATATATGAAAAAACTGGATTAAAAGAAAAACCAGATATCTGGGTGGTAAGTGGATTATACAACATAGCAATAAAAGTAACCGAAATAATTCAATCAACAAAAGAAGAGCTCTTAGTAGCCATCCCCAAAATTCCAGAGAATGTTGTAAGATCGATTCAGCCAGTACTCCGAGAACTCGCCGAAAAAGGAGTAAAAATTATTATTTTAGTGTCCGATGAAACTAATAGTGATACCGTAAAAGCAATGTCTAGAGTAGCTGAAGTAAGACTCAAGAATGATATGTTTGGTGGTGGAGTCATAGGAGATTCCAGACATGTATTAATTCTGCTTGGAGAAGGAAAAAACGATCCAACAACTACCTCCAGCTATGACACCATAGCCATATGGGCAGAGCATACCGGATTAGCTAGTTTTGCTAAAGACTATTTCCAATATTTGTGGCAAGATGCAAAAAAATAGGTCGAATAGCTAAATCCTTATAGCAGAATAATTTAAAAATAGTAAGGACAAACAATGATATGAAAAGCCCTACTGAGTAGATGAAGTAGATCTTGAGTAAAGAGTTTGTCCGATTTGATTTATGTTTATTTGTAATAATTTAAATTTAAATTTCAAATACATATATTCATTGTATTAATAACATATAGTGTAGAAAAGTAGTGGTCCACATAGATACTACATCATCATTGGAAAGTTTTAGAAAATTTATAATTTTCAGTACTTGTAAATCACTCATTCCTAGTAATTATAATAGAGATCCAGACATGTTTCCCGAAAGAGATACTGGACCAGGCGATATTTATATTGAAGCAGTAGATAAACTCATGGTAAAAAAATTAAAAGAAATTACCTTTGTAAATGCAAAAGAAATACTTGGAATGATCTATTCATGGAAAACTGGAAATACCATTTTGAAATGGAGACAATTAAAGAACAAGAATGGAAAAGTTATAGGTGAAGCATCGCCTAACGCATTAGCCAATGTGGTGGAATCAGGAGTTTTAACCAAACAGTGGTTTGAATACTATTTAATGTCTCAGAAACAAGATGAAGAATTGGTTAAATAGGATACAAATAAAAAATGAAATTCACTAAATTAAAGGATTCAGAAAATAAAATAGTCTTAACCTTAGAAGAACCAGATGATCTTTTTAGTCTAAGAAGAGTAATAGACATCGGAGACAGCATTATTGCCGATACTACTAGAGTAATCAAGCAGGATAATGAATACGCTAGACCAGATAGAGGGGAAAGAATCAAAATCAGAATAATTTTAAGAATAGAAAAAATTAGTTTTGACGATGCAATAGATAGATTGAAGATATCAGGAGTAATAATTACTTCAAACAATGAAAACATACCTAAGGGTTTGCACCATTCTATTAACGTAAAAATCAATGATACAATCATCTTAGAAAAATCAAATTGGAATGAAAACTATATAAAAATACTATCAAAGTCGGCTCTTGAATTTAAATATTTATTTATCTCAATAGACTCGCAAGAGACATCTATTGCAAAATTAACTGGAACAAATTTGAAAATAACTCCCAATATACATTCCGGAAAGAGTGGTAAAAGATACGTTACTGATCAAAGAAATGAGGCAAGCAATAAAATCTATTTTGAGAACATAAGAACTGCCTTAGATATTTATTTGGAAGAACAAGGAATAAAAATAATAATATTTGGTCCCGGAGAGACAAAGAGAAGACTCCTTAACTACCTAAGGGAAAAAAATGAATCCTATCAAAACAAAGATTTTGTAATAGCGGACGGTATTGAAACGGCTGGTGAAGACGGGATTTATGTATTTTTAAGATCAGAAGCCCTGAAGGATCTTATGTCCAGTAGCAAAATTGCTATGGTTTCTACGATTCTGGATAGAGTGATGCAACAAATAAGCAACGGGGAAAGAAAATATGCAATGGGAATAAAAGAGACAAAATACGCTCATTCATTAAATGCCATTGATTCGCTGGTTTATTCTGACAAGGTTTTTTCAGAGATAAAAGAAGACGAGTTCATAAAACTGTTAAATGATATGGAATATAATAACGTAAAAATTTTTGCGACTGATTCAACTACCGATATTGGGTTAAGGGTGTCATCACTAGGTGGAATAATTGCATTATTGCGGTACCAAATAAGTTGAAGTATGATTTGGAATCATAACACAATGATGTATTATGAGCCAACATAAAAAAGACTTTCAATATGCATATTTTATTTGAAGTTCACAAAATAATCATTTATTCATTAGATTTTGAATGTTGAAACGTAGAAAAATTCAATGGCACAATATCAATCCAAATTAGAGATTAGGATTATTCTTGTGTGTATTATTAATAATCCATGAAAGATATTCTGATGAAACATCATCCATCTTAATAATGACAATTTCAGGTACTTTATATGGATGATGGGTTAGAATTTCAGCCTTCAATGTTTGGATACAACTCGAGGTGGTTTTAAAAAAAGCGATAATTTCTTCTTCTTGTTTTAATTCAGATTCCCAAACATACAAAGAATTTATTTTTGTATAATTTACGCATGCACATAATTTCTTCTCCACTACTAGTGTTTTAGATAGATTGATTAAAGATTGCTCATCAGAGAAGGTAGATATCAGAATCATACCATTACAACTAGATCGTTCATCTTGCATTTGCATTCCTTTAATTGATAAAGTTAAATTGTATTTATTGGTATACAATCGAGGCCTATTCATATGGAATAAGTTAACTAAGTCAGGCACCATTGATTGAATAGCAAAAGGTCATCCTGGAAACTTACATTAAGATTTATGAAATGGATTTAAAATGCAAATGTAAATAAGGTCACTCTAATCTAATTTTTACAATCAATTCATGAAAATAGATAATATAAGGAACATACTAGAAAACGCTTATATAATTCAAAATGAGGAAAACATATTACCAATTTGCGGGTCTAAAGTATAATCCTGCCATAATTCAAGAAATATCAAAATTGAAGATTCAAGGTTGCCGATTATTTTTGAAATCGTTTGACACTCCTAGAGAATTGTTTTTGTCATCCTTAGAAAGTCTTGCAGGAGATAAAACTAAAAGTTTAGAGCGTGAATTACATGAGATCAGAAATAAGAAATTAGTGGACAAGAGATATAGATTTGAAGATAATTATGTAAACTGGAGCAACTGGAGACAATTTAACGCGATAGAAACAAATCATAAATATAGAAAGAATGTTTTTGATTGTTTTATTGAGAAAACAGAATTGATAAGACCAGTTATAGAAAAGAGGTTCAACAAAATTAGGTATATATACGAATATGAAGGAGGAATGAATCCTCTGCATGGATATTTGGAAAGTGAAGGAGTATCATATAATAAGTTAAAAGAATTTGTAGAGGGTTTAGCAAATGCAACAAGTAAACTATTTAACGAAAGACTAGTTACTCTATCTAATAAAATTTTTGATAGAAATCCAGAGTATTATGATGATTTTTACTATTTTAGGAATAGAGTTTTTAAAGATATATCAGATGAATTTGCTAATGTAAATCCTATTTCAACTGTTATCAAGACGCTAAGGGATTTAAGAATGAATGTAAAAAAAATATCTTATGATTCAGAGGATAGAAAAAATAAATATCCATCCCCTATCTGCTTTTTTATACACATTCCTTCAGATATAAGAATTCTTTATAGAGAAGAAAGTCCATATTTTGATTTTCAAGGATGCTTTCATGAATCAGGACACGCGATGCATGCCGTCTCAATTAATCCCAGTCTGGAATATGAAAAAAAATACCATATTCCAATGGGAATCACCGAAATATTCTCAATCTTTTTGGAAAGACTAACTAGAAATAAGAAATATTTAGAAGAAAAAATTAAGATATCAAATAGAGGAAAGCGGGATAAAATAATTGAACTAAATAATTTTATGGAATTGTTTTTCGTAACTTTCTATTCTGCAAACTCTTTAACAAAAATGGATTTTTGGATGAATAAACGGTCCATTGAAAATACGAATAAAATTTACTCATCGATGATGAAAAAATATACAAATATAGAAATGCCAGGGCAGTACTGGATGCTTCACCATATCATGCCAGAATCAATAATGTATGTACCAAGTTATTTATTAGCTGCTGTAAGAGCTGCAGAGTTAGAAAAAAAAATTGAAGAATTATATGGGGAAAATTGGTGGGAATTAGAAGAAGCCGGAAAATATTTAAAAAGCATGATGAAAGATGGGGCAAATATTAATTTACAAGAATTTTCTAAGCTAGATTCAAGAGTGTTTTTAAAAGAGATCACTTAATAGCAAACTATTTACAATATTTCCCTTGATTAGGGAAATGTTCTCTTAAAAATTGATCGGTTGATAAATTTTTGGACTAATTATTAAAGATTAATGTAAATTTGATTTCATAAAATACGAGAAAGGTAAAGCTCACCGCATGTATGAAATACATTAATAGCTACTGTAAAAGGAACATTGGAAGTCGTGTGCCACTAAACTCGAAAGTCGAAAGTCCCAGTTGGAAGTATATGGAAGAGGCCACGGATTTCTTGTTTGAGATTTGATCCTTTAATACAAAAAAGTATTATTATGCTAAAATAATAGTTGGAAACAACTTTTTTGGATCAGAAGGGTTCTTCATGCAGTAATGCGGACAATAAAGCTGCCCTTAACTCTTTTCCATAAGCAGCTTGCTTAAAATAAAGAGCATTTACAGTATTATCAATTGATGGAGATATTTCATCAACTCTAGGTAATGGATGCAAAATAGAAACATCAGGTTTTGACTTCTTCAAGATATTTTCATCAATAGTATACAATCCTTGAATTTTTTTATATTCTTGAAGATCCGGAAATCGTTCTCTTTGAATACGTGTTACATAGATCACATCTAACTTTTCTAACAAGTCATCAGATAATTCAATATGATGATACATTTTTACCTTATTTGAGATATCGTATATCGATTCGCTTCGAACTTTTAGTATAGATGGAGAAACAAGATGAATTTCGACTTTATAATTAGATAGTGCATAGATTAGAGAATATACTGTACGGCCATACTTTAGATCTCCTATTATTCCAATAGATAGACCATCAATTCTTTTTTTTTCTTTGAATATGGTATAAATGTCCAACATAGCTTGAGTGGGATGTTCTTCGCTACCACTACCTCCATTTATCACAGGTTTTTCGGATATTTCACAAGCATATCTACTCGAACCATCAGAAGGATGACGTATCAAAATAACATCTGAGTATAATGAGATGGTCTTAATGGTATCGGCATAACTTTCTCCTTTCATGATAGATGAAGAATCTACATCAGATATTCCCAAAGATCTGCCCCCAATAGAGGACATAGCAGATTCGAAACTTAACCGGGTTCGAGTACTATACTCATAAAAAATATACCCAAGAATTAAGCCTTTTGCGATTTCCCCACGCTCTCTAGATTTCAATGTTTGTATTTTATCAGTAATATCAAAGAGATAAGTAAAATCATCTATATCGAAATCACGAATGGACACTATATTGCGATTAAAAAATCTATTTTTAATCATGAATAACCATGTAATTAATACTTGCTAAAATATGCCACATTCAGTAGATAGCAAGGATAAAAAAATTATCCTGAGCCACAGCTACTAAACCCACATTCAATGCACATGTTACAGCCTTCTGTAATAATTAAGTAATTTTTACAAACTGGGCACGCTTCTTTATTGTTCTCTGTTCTAGAATGAGTATACAGGTCAGGTTTAGCATTAATTGATACGGTATCGGATTCAAAACCATCAGGTTCTAGTTGGTTATCGATTGTATTAGTTGCAACTGTATTTTGATCACTTGATTCATAATCCTTAAAAATTGGATTTACCTGATCAAGAACATAAGGTTCATGTATGTTTGCTAAAATATAATCATGCAAATACATACTTGGTTTCACCTGGAATCTTTTTTCACGATCATTACCAGTAATGTGTAAAACTTGTTCATTCCTAGAGCCATCTCTATAGATAGTCACCCCTTTTAATCCAAATTCATGGGCAAGTAGATATGCACACTTTACATCTTCAACTGTAACATCTCCAGGCATATTGATTGTTTTTGCAATCGCATTACTAATCCATTTTTGCCACACAGCTTGAGCCATAACATGATCGGTCCAGTGAATATCTATAGCTGTAACAAATAGCTTTTGCATCCATTCAGGTATTTCATTTATGCCACGTACTGATCCATAATTATTTGCAATTTTTATCAAAATTTCATCAGTATATAACCCATGTTCTTTCATGATATTCTCAAAAATCTTATTTGTATAAAAGAACCTACCAACAGTAACACGTTTTTCAAACACCAAGGCAAAAACAGGTTCAACACCATTAGATACATCCGAAATCATTGAGAGAGTACCAGTAGGTGCGATAGTAGTAGTCCATGAATTTCTGATTCCATAATTTTTAATTTTTCCTATTAAAGAGTCCCAATCATAATAATGTGAATCCTTAGGGATCTCATGATAACCTGACAGCGGAAGATCGCCATTTTTATACTCAGTCTGATCAAACAACGGGAAAGCCCCGCGAGATTTTGAAATGACGACACTTTCATCCATACTAAAATATGACAAAGTTTCAGCCAGTTTACTCATAAATTCATATCCTTCCTTTGAATCATAGGGGATCCGTAGCATAAACAACAAGTCAGCTATACCCATAATCCCCAATCCTATTCGCCTGGTTAGTTTTGTATTAATATCAATTTCCTCTACAGGATATTTGTTAACGTCAATAATATTATCCAAAAATCGTGTAGCAGTCCTGATGGATTGTTCATATTTGGGCCAATCAAATTCATACATTCCATCTGCTTTTCGTTTTACAAATTTGGATAAATTAATGGATCCGAGATTACATGACTCGCATGGATACAAGGACTGTTCACCACATGGATTAGTTGCTCTAAGCGGTCCCCCTTTAGCATCGATACAAGGATTGTATTTATTTATATTATCAAAAAATATGACACCAGGTTCAGCACTCTTCCATGCACTCAAAGCTATTAGCTCCATTAATTGATGAGAATCAATATTTTTCACATTAGCCTTGGTTCGTGGATTTTTCAAGGAGTATTTATGGTCCTCTTTATTTACTAATGATTTCCAAAAATCCGACCAGATTCCTACACTTACGTTAAAATTTTCATACATCCCTGGTTTAGTTTTCATTGTAATGAATTTTTCAATATCAGGATGCCAAGATTCCAAAATACCCATATTTGCACCACGCCTTTTTCCACCTTGTTTAACTACGTCTGTAATGGAATCGATAATTTGCATAAAAGAAGTTGGTCCTGATGCAACACCACTAGTAGATGCCACTATATCCCCTTCAGGTCTTAAATCAGAATAATTTATTCCCACACCTCCTCCAGATTTAAAAATCATAGCTGCATCAGTGGATGATTTCATTATAGAATACATATCATCAGGCATATCAAGAACAAAACAGGCAGATAGTTGCCCCAACCTGGCACCAGCATTCATAAGAGTTGGAGTATTAGGAAGAAACTCATTAGAAACCATCAAATTATAATATTCCGTTATTTTGTTGCCATAATTGCTCATTTTTCCTTCTGCAATCAATCGTAAAAGATCTTTAAAGCTTATCTTCATTCTTCCCAGTTTTGCCTCATCAATATATGATCTGATTAATGCTTCAAAATGATATTTATTAAAATAATAACTTCCAATTTTTAACTTGCTATCGAAATCATCTAATTTCTTATAATATAATTCTGCTTCAGATAAAGTCTGTGTATGGCTATCATGAAAATCATATACTCGAGAGTCATGAATAATATCCGATATAGCAACCAATATTGCGACTCGTTCAAATAATTGCTTGGGACCTTCGACAATTTCACCATTATTATCCCTCAATAAATATCTTGAAGACAAAACACGCAGGGAATTGACATCCAGGGTTTTATCCACTTCATCAAGATCTTTTTTATTTAAGATCTTCATTTTCATTTCCCTTAATTTTCTTCTTTCATGACGATATAGGATGTAAGCCTTAGCGGTCTCAGCCAAACCTTCTTCAATTAAAATTGATTCAACCATATCTTGAACATCTTCGACGCTCAAAACATGATCTTTATGAATGGACTCCAAGTATCCATTTTTAATAATTTTATTTACCAATTTTGATGCAAGTAATTCAGCCAATTTATGATCGGGTTTACCAGCTGCAACCAATGCTTTGTAAATTGCATTCGATATTTTTGATTGCTCAAAATCCACTATTGTACTATTTCTTTTTTTTATATGTACAATGGTTTTATTTTTTGAATCATGAAGATCAGTTTCAGCCATATAACATTTATATATTATTTATAGATCGTTTATATTAATTTCGATAGCTTATTTTATAAATTAGCGAGTTTCAAATAAGAATTTACATCCAGGCTGAAGTATACCAGATGTAATAGGCTTTCTTATTATCATGGAACGAATTAAATAATTATGAATAATCTAACAGGTATGCAAAAATGGCTAAAGGATTCTAAAATGGATGTAGTTTATTCGACATGTACTGAATATATTGATATTAATTAAATGTGACAATATTTCGAGATCCACATACAGAACAAACATCGCTACTTACCACTCGAGTTCCGCATATAGAACATATGCGATTCTCCTCAAATATATCAAAGTAGGGAATAACATGAATAGATTTTTGTAACAATTCCACCATTTCCTGAGGAGAAACATCACTGGTAAGTAGTTTTACGTACAAACCTCCAGCCATAAGATTATCCAATTCAATTAGATTTTTAGATAATGAATCTTCATCATCAAACATTTTCTTGGTAATAACCAGTCCTTGCGAATATGATTTAAAATCGTGAGTCAATTTACCAAATTTCTCGGAATCAAGGTCTACAAATCTTGTTGAACTAGAATCATTTATAATGGAAACGCCAAATTTGTCTGTGTTATGCTGGCCGAAATCAAGTAGTACGTCGTTAGCCGTTTTAACCACTTTCTTTACAATATCAAATCCCATATCTTTAGAAAATCCTAAAATATCATGAACAGATTCATCTAACCCGGTCAAGTTAACAATTATAGAAGTAGAACCTACCCGTGGAAAGCCAATGGTATTGGATAGAGCAGGCAATATATCTTGCCGAATGTTTTCTAATAATATCTCCTTCTTTAGTAATAAAGTACTTACCGATGGCCTCATTAACAAGGCTAATTTAGTCCTAAAATAGGTTTCATCTTTATTTGACTGATAAGCTAGACGTGGCAGATTTATAGAAAGTGAATGTAGTGCGACGATTGGCAATCCCATATCTTGATGCATCTTATGAATACCCCTACTACTACGAACCGATTTTTGTGAGAGAGATATTCTACCACCTAACTTTATGATCTTTGTAAGAAGGGACAACATGTCAGTAGATAAAGAATTTGCAAAAGTTATAAAAAGTCCAAAATTGGGCAGAGATACTTGTTCTATATAAGACAAATATCCACTTAGCATTTGAAGTAAACGCTCACTGTTTTCATTTCCCCTTAAAACAAGTGTTATAAATGGAGATCCTGCATACTGCATTGAAACAGAAGATGAAATCAATGAAAGTGAAAAATATTCAGATATTTTATCAATAGCATAATCACCAAAAATTTTATCGATGTTTTCTATGACTATCTCTCTGGAAACTTCTCTTTGAAGTAATGAGACCAAGATAGGCAGCGTGATATTTAATTTATGAGCATGTGTAGTTCTAGGTAAAAAAAGAAAATGGCCTTTGAGGTTCAAGTCCTTGTTTACTTGTTCTATATCAACAAAAACAGTATCAGCGCCTATGCCCCAATGACCTAATGCATCTAAATGAACCTCACCACTATAATGCATATCCATAATATCTTTTTGAAAATTATTTGCAAAATAATCAGAAAACACTTTTTCTGAAACATCTGTAATTAGGTCATTTATGCCATTTCTTAATGAATCATCATTATTGAGGAATTTTTTACTTAAGTCAAAAATGGGAATTCCGATTCTAATTAACTTATTCATTTGTTCCTCTAAGCCATGCTCTAACAATACATTATTTACGCAATCTCTAATTAGTCTTGATGTCAAGTAAGAGGTTGAGAGTTTATATATTTTATTTTCCACCTCTTCTGTAATTTTTGTAGCTTGTTCTAAAGACATATTTGCTTCTCTAACCAAGGATTGAATTATTTTGTGTGGATTGAATTCTTCGATAGTCTGATGACTGGTTCTAACATACATCTTTCCACTTTCAACTATAGACTTTTCTTCTATCTGTCTAGCCAAGTTTAATACCAATTTACCTAGATTAGTAATGGTATACCTCCTTTCTCCCTTATTCAGGGCTACCAAGGATTGTCTCAATAGTTTTCTTAAATGATATGCAAATTTTCCAGATTCTTTCTTTGATTTAAATCCCGCCAGAGATTTTAATTCAGAGTACGTTAGAGGTCCTTTATTATTAAGAATGCGCAAGATATCAATTCTATTAGGACTGGCCATTACTGAAAAAATCATTCGTACTCGTTTGGATGTGGATTCCAAAACTCCACGTTTAGTTTCGGATGGGGGCAGATATGTATACCTCAACTACAAAGAGCAGTCTGATTATTAGTATATAAATAAAACTATCAATCAGGATAAGGATGAGATGCTCTGGTTTGATTAAAACCTAGCTTTCCAATAATACTTGTCCGCTATTGAGTATATCATCCTTTAAATTAATACTCGGTCTTTTTGAAATTACAGAAACTGGAACTTCTGGTAGTTTTTCTTTTGCCTCGTCTTCCAAACTATTTTGAACATCACTTAATATGTCCAAGGCATCTTTATCGATTACAGATGCTATTTTACCAGCATCGGTGTCAATATTAGAATTAATTAATACATCACCAGTTAGTGTATGAATGTCATTCAAAACATCGGTTGCAGACGGAACAGCCTTTGAAAGATCTTTCTGTATATCTTGGAGCATTTCTACTGTCGGATTAATGGTATCCATTATAGTTGAGAATTCGGTTATCGTAGTGAATCGGATTGAAACTACCTCTAAGGCCGTAGTTGCATTGTGAGTGTTCTTTCTAAGTCTTCTCATAGCAGATAGCTCATTTGCTATGATATTTGCACGTGCGTTATTTCCTGATTTTATATTTTGAGTTATTTTGGAGCTAAAATTAGCATCAATATTAGAAAATTTTGTATCCATTATTTTGAGTTGCGAAATTTGCGTATTAATCACTGATATAGCGCTGTTAACGTCATAATAGAACTGGCCACTTTTTTCCATCTAACATCAGTAAGCAGCTCATTTGTTAAAAACGAATGTTAAACTCTGTAAACAAAAAGGAAGATTAAATTTAGCTAGGTACTACGACATTAACTACTGATATTTTTGCAATATTAAACCATGTTTTTCGTGGAAATCAATCACTTTGATTTTAGAACCTAATGGCAAATCAGAAGGGGAAGATATTCCAGGCAGAAACCCGGAAACATTTATGTCACAATCATCTAACTTAAAAATAACCCAAGCATACGAATTGACATCTTCAAATCCTTCTGGTGCGACTGCTTGAATTGTAAATGTTACAACTGTGCCCTTACCGCTGTATGATATTTGTTTAAAAGAGCTAGAAAAACATTTATCACAATAATATACGGTTTCTAATATAATGTTATTGCATTTATTGCACCGATTAAGAAGTATGTTCCCATTCTTCGCAAATTCGATGAACCGTTCTCGGGAGCTTTGATTCTTTGGCTTTGATTGGGTCAATTACAATATCACCATCTATTTTATTTTCTTGAATATATGCACAGCTGCGCTAGCCCCGGTAGCACCAAAATTATGAGTCATAGCTATCTCAGCATCTTTAACCGTTCGTTCTCCAGCTTTATTCGTAAACTGTTCAAACACTTCTACAACTTGGCCAACACCAGTTGCTCCTATTGGATGACCTTTAGATTTTAACCCTCCGGACGGGTTAACAGTAATATCGCTATTTAATCTGGTACGTCCTTCTCTAACAGCCTGAGCAGCAGATCCCTTGGGAAAGAATCCTAGATCTTCGATGTCTATTAATTCGGCTATGGTAAAACAATCGTGTACTTCAACAAAATCAATATCTTTTGGAGATAGATTTGCCATTTTATAGGCTTGACGGGCCGCTTCAACGGTACTTGGAATAGTGGTAATATCTTTTCTAGATTGGACTGAAGCAGGTGATGCACCCCTGCCTGAACCCACTACTTCCATATATGAATTTCCGCTTTTTTTGGCGAAGTCCTCATTGCATAATATGACAGCTGAGGCACCATCAGAGAAAGGACAACAATCATACAACTTTAGTGGAGATGCGACCACAGGAGATTTTAACACATCTTCTACAGTAATCTTCTTCCTAACATGGGCTTTTGGATTAAGAAAACCATTTTCATGATTTTTAACAGCAACTCTGGCCAGATCCTCCTCTGTCGCTTTATAAGTAGTAAGATAGGCCCTAGCCATCGAACCAAAAAGACCTGGAAATGATGCTCCGTTACCCCCCTCATAAAAGAAATCAGAACAATAGGAAAAGAGTGTTGTGCTTTCAACTGTACTGGTATGAGTTATTTTTTCAACTCCCAGTGCTAAAACACAATCATAAAATCCAGCAGATACATTTGCAAATGCTTCTCTAAACATTACAGAGCCAGAACCACAAGCAGATTCGATTGTAAGTCCTGGAACATCAGGGATCCCAAGGTTACTCATAATTACAGGAGCCATGTGCACCTGTTTATCAACCACACCAAAGACGTTTGAAATATATCCCGCTTTCACGTCTCTTGGAGTTATACCAGCTGATTCAATGGCATCTCTTGAAGCATTCAAGGCTATTTCAATAATACTTTCATTTAATTTGCCATACTTTGTACTGCCAGCACCAAGTACATAGACCTTTTCACCCATATATCTTAGAAAGGGCTTTAGCATAATAAAAATGTAAAGTGGATGCAAAAAATATCAATATGGTTGATTCTGTTTTGATTTGAACATTACATGAATAATAATCGGATACACCCATTACAGTGACCTTCTATAGGTAACACTATAAATTTTACTCACATGTATCACAAGTAAATAAAATAGGGGAAAAATATTTAGGTCAAGTTCAGTAACGCTTTATACAAGTAATCCTAATTCAAAATGTCTCTGGCACGGTCAAATTCAATTACCATCTATCTAGTGTAGATGGTACAAATCCTTTCGCCTATTCTTTAACAATGGAAGGCTTTTTCTAACCACGTCAATCCTATCTAGATCCAAATCGACAATTTCAAATCCTTCAGTATTACCCATATCCATAACAACAACGCCGAAAGGATCAACAATTAAACTTCGACCACAGAAAATATTGCCAATTTGGTTAGGAGCAATCAGATAAACTCCGTTCTCTATGGCTCTAGCTTTACACATTATTAACCAATGATCTTCTTTCATTGTTCCCTGTACCCAACCAGATGGAGCTATCAACGCATTAGAGCCTTTAATGGCAAGGATTCGAGATAGCTCCGGGAATCTCAAATCATAACAAACCAAAGTTCCAAGTTTACCCAAAGGAGAAATAACAGGAGAAAACAATTTGCTTCCAGCCAATAACTTGGTGGATTCCTTAAAACCAAGTGCATCATAAAGATGCAGCTTCCTATAATAAGAGATTAATTTACCCCGACCATTTATTAATACCACTGTATCATAAACACGATAAGAGTTTTTGTTAATTTTACTCTCCCGACCTTGCTTTGTAGTGGTCGATATTGGATTTGTATGCTCATAAATGGAACCAACAATAAAGATATTGTTTTCTCTGGCACTTTTCTTTAATTGCTTAACAAAATTACCATCTAGGGATTCGGAAATCGAAAATAATTCTTTGCTAGATTGTGAGGAGGGAGAAAATGACATCTGGAATTCTGGGAAGCAAATAATCTTTGCTTCTTTTCTTGCAGATTGCTCAATCTGTTCCAATGAGAAAGCCAGATTTTCTTCTTTGTCTGGTGACGACTTCATTTGGACAATCGAAACCCTTACCATAGTTATACAAAAGTGTAATGAAGTTTAATATTAAATTAGTTGTCAACGATTAGAATTAGTAGACTATAAATCCACTGAAAGAATTGAAAAATCATGTTACTGTCATCCTTACCTTCATCTCAATAAATAGCATTAAGATATCTCACTCCATGAATCAAAGGTACACTACTACAAATCTATTTACTTTATTGATCCAAAATTCAAAGTACCAGGGTTCAGGATTTAGGGTTCAGGAATCAAGATTTCAGGGATCCACAATGTTTAATAATTTTTGGACTCATAAAGTTCCATGGAAGACTTTGAAAAAGAGATAAAGGATTTAGCGGGATGGGAGAAAGTAGAAAATAAACTAAGTAAGAACTTTAAATTTAAAGATTTTATTGAATCTTTTAGTTTTGTTACAAGGATTGCAATAATATCTGAAAAGATGAATCATCATCCAGACATCACAATATCATATAATAGTGTTCATATCGACCTAACAACGCATGATATAAACAGTATAAGTAAAAATGATATAATATTAGCAAGAAAAATTGAGGAATTAATATGAAATGATAAATTCCCCAATCCAATCCAGCAATAATTCATTCAATAAAAGAATCTAAATATAGTCCTAATTGTAAAAAAAATAAAGCGATGAGCGTGAGACAAGACTCTAATGTAATTTTACAGCGTGATTCAAGAATAAAATTTATTGGAATATTAAAAAATGGTAACCAGGATATAAGTTTTAGTCAAGATAACAAAATTGATGAGAATGATGTTAAACTAAGTATTATTCAAACGCCTCATATATTGGAAGCTGGAAAAAGGTTTACGGACTTGGGAAATTTGGAGTCCGTAATATTTGAATATGACAGAATGAAATTATATAATTTGCCATTGGGCGAAGAAACAGTCATTTTCGGAACCAATAACGAGATTAATAATGAAGAGATAATGAAATTGGTTTCCAACAATGTAACAGGCTCTCAAAATGGATTGGGGCCTCAACATCTAGGAGAAAAAATTAAAGATTATGACAAGGCTTCGAGAATCGAAGCGGATTCGATTCAAGTCCAAACAAATCCAAGTCAATTTGAAAATCCATGGCAAAATTATATCTCTAATTTAATTGAATTTTGGAAGGAGTTTGCAATAACTTCTATCAGAATGAATGAAAAAATGGTGAAAGAGTTTTGGATAAGCTTTAGTAATGAATGATTCCTGTCACATTTACTCTCTTTTGTAAATCAAAAGTTGAAAGTGTTAACTACTTTATTTTAGAAAATCAACGCTTTCCCATTGAGGTAAAATGAAGAAATTTATCAAATAGTTTCCAAACAGAATTGTATTATTGTTCACATTACACTCTAAATGAGGATGAACCAACGAGAGCAATGGATAGCTGTTACTTATTTTTTTAGACATTTGTATAAGATTCTGTATTTCAGCTCCACGAATCCTTGGTATCTTTGTGCTAGATTTTACTTGGATCAACAAAAAGGTATTGTCCCGACTGGCTACTATGTCAGCTGGCCCTCTACTACCCTTTGAAAAAAATACGTCCCAACCATAGTTAGTAAGACACGATCCCGCGGCATATTCTGCTTCGCGTCCAAATCTACTATAAGACAAAACTAGAATCTTTTAGCAGTTAAATAATAATAACTTTTTTAATTAAATAAAATAATATAATATCATACTACAAGTACGCGAGTAGTGTAGATATATTTTTAATTAAAAAGAATATAAAAAAATTATTGAAAAGAGGATTGTATATTGGGAGATTTCAACCATTCCATAAAGGACATTTATATTCGCTCAAATGGTGCAGTGATAAGGTAGATGAGTTAATAGTAGCTGTGGGAAGCTCAGACAAAAGTTTTGAATTAAGAAATCCTTTCACTGCTGGAGAAAGAATAGAAATAATTAGAGAAAATATAACCACCGAGATAAAAGAAAAACGTGATAAAATTATTCTTATCCCAGTTCCGGACGTCGGAGTACACTTATTATGGACACATAATGTGGATCTATTAGTTCCTAGATATAATACTATATTTACAAACGATCCCTTTACTAGTATGCTATATAAGGAAAGAGGGATTGAAATAATACATCCAGATTTGATTAATAGAGAATGCCTATCTGCCACAGAAGTAAGGCACAGGATTGCAAGTGACAAGAACTGGCAAGAGCTGGTACCTGCTCCCACGATAAAACTGATCAATGAAATAGATGGGGTAGACAGGGTAAAGAAATTATACAATTTATCCAAATCACATGTTACCTCAGATTATTATCATTAAGTCAGAATGATGAGTTTTGAGGAAATAGTTGTAAATGTTGTTAGTAGATGGTTCAACCGGCGAAGGCGGTGGACAAATTCTTAGAAGTGCAATAACTATTTCAACAATAATCGGAAAGCCAGTAAAAGTGACAAATATAAGATCAAATAGAAAGGATCCTGGTTTGAAGCATCAACATGTCTTAACAATTCAGTTACTTTCAAAAATATTCAACATACATGCCGAAAATGTAAGTTTGGGATCTGAATGGATCAAATTTGACGCATCTAAAGATAATAGATTCGATGAATATGATAAACCTGTAAATGATGTTATAGTTGCAGACATTGGAACTGCAGGCAGTATACCACTACTACTACAGACATTAATTCCAACCATAGCAATTTCTCAAAAAGACTTGGTAATTAGATTGTCAGGCGGAACCGATGTAAAATACAGTCCAACCATAGATTATATTAAATATGTATTAAAAGATGCATACTCCAAGATTGGAATCATATTTGACATACATGTCTTAAAAAGAGGATTTTATCCTAGAGGACAAGGGCTTATCGAAATTAAAATAAGAAAAGCCACCGATCTTCATCCAATAGAGTTTTGTAATTTCAAAGAAGTCGAACCGAACATAATAAGCATAGCAGGAAGGTTACCAAAACACATTCCAGAGAGACAAATTGGAAGTGCAATAGCAACTTTGGAGAAAAAAGGCATAAGATACTTTAAACATAGATCTATCTTAGAAAATGCAGAGAGTCCAGGATCTTCAATTCTAATATACAGCGCTTCAGAATCAGGTATATATTTGGGGGCGGATTCGATCGGCGAAAAAGGCGTCAAAGCAGAAATAATAGGAAATCGAGCCGCAAAGAAATTTATAGACGATTATGAATTTCGCGCATGCATTGATCAACATTTAGCCGATATGCTAGTCCTGCCATTAAGCTTTGTTAAGGGAAAATCCAGGTACAAAATATCAAGAATAACGACGCATCTATTAACAAATTTGGAAGTGATTAGAATGCTCAATTCTATAGAGTATCATTTTGAGAAAATCTCTGAAAACGAATTCATATTATCGATTGAAGGTAATCCAGTCATTTGAAAAATTTTTTTGTTTCTCCCAAAGTTAACATATCAACTGGATTTATTTTAATCACCATTGGTAAATTTGATACGGCCTTTCCGATTGCCAAACAATTTCTATGTGGAAGTGTCTTAACCAAGGACTTTATAGTTGAGGAGTCTACTAACGATACCTTTGAAATTTTTTCTAGATCAGAATCGTTTGTAAAATTGAATAAAAAAATATTATCAACCTGTCTATATATGGTATCATTTATAGCATCTGGTTGATTTGTAATAAATGTAGAATAAATTCCAAAATGCCTCATTCTGGTTATTAAATCCTCCCAATATGTATCACGAATGTATAGTTGAGCTTCCTCAGCAAATATAAAAATTGGTGGAATTAGGGACTTTTCTAACAATTCAATTAATTTATTCATCACTAGCTCGACAATCATTCGTCTTACTACAGGAGAAATCCTGCTCATATTAACTATCATAGCAGCTCCTTTTGGTTTTGTTTTTATTACATCCTCAAATTGAAACCCTCTTTCGTTAACACTATTGGACGAAAACAGACGAGAGGAATTAATCATGTGGAATCGGGATAATAGTGCATCCCTCACCAATTCATTAATAGTCCAAGTTCCAAAAGCTTTACCAAGCTCAAACAAATTAAGTATCTTTTTATTTTCTAGCGAATCCCATATTCTAAAAAATTCTCTTAATGAAGCAGAAGGCATATCTAATGCATTTTTTAACATGTTAGAAATAGAAGGTTTTCCAAAATATGTTAAATTGAATTTCAACTCTCTTCCAGGATCTAACAAAAGAATCTTATCACTTATAGATGAGGGTGTCCCATCAACATTACAGGACAGCCCACTATATTCATTATTTAAATCAAATACAATTACATAGGCACCATATTGTATGAGAGAGTTGATCAATATTTTTGAAAGATGAGATTTACCGGTTTCTTTCTTGCCTGTAATTATATTTAATTTACCATCTAGATCTTCAGCAAAAATTTCAAAGTTTTGATTATCAGATCCACATCTACCTAAGGAAATTGGATATTGCATATTTTTCTTTAATAAAGCCTTTATCTCGTTCAAACCAATTTTGACAATCTTGGAGTTTACTCTTGATGGTACCCAATCTACATCAGTTGAGATTTGATTGTCATTATCAATAGAAGCTCTTATTTTAGTTTTAAAGATCCTAACATCCCTTATTATTTGAGATAGATTAGTAATCTCCAAGGGATCAAAAATATTTTCAGTACTAAAATTAGAAATCACCTCATCCTTTATTATCTCTTCTACAAGGGACGATGATGAAAAATACTCTTCGTCATAAAATTGAACAAGTAATTTCTTATTATTGTTAAAATCTTCAATAACAAAGTAGTCACCCTTATTTGCAAAATCATTTGTTACCGCGAGTAAAAGAATTTCATCCCCTGTTTTTGATAGAATTTTCATCTCCAGGCGGTCCCTAAAACGGATGATCTAGCATTCTCATGAGAAATTTCTCTAACAGAATAGTTAGATTTTATAAAACTCTTCATACTTGCCAAGTCCGTATTTGAAAAAACAGAGACGTGATGTGAAAGTTGGAGAGTGCTTGGATAACCAAAATAAATTAATTCATTATATAGTAATGTTCCTAAAGTACCACTCACATCGTTGTTATATGATACTACATCAGCCCTTAGTATGTTAGAGTATTGATTGTTAGACAACTTTACTAGAAGATGTTCCCCATGTATCCGGGATATCAAGCTTCGAATAACCAGGTTTATATCAACATAGGAAGGAACTTTAGATCTTATCAAAGGATATGACAAATACTTTAGTATCTTTATTTTGGAGTTTTTGCTTATTCCAATTAATGAATTCTTATTGATAACAGAATTTTCTATGATTTTTGAAATATCATAAAAATGATTCTCAAATATCGAAGATTTCAATGAACCATCAATTAGTATTATGGAGTCAGAAACTAATTTGGATAACCAAAACTGAATATACCTTTCCATGTTTACTCTCAAAAATTTTTTTGCATAATCATCATTAAAGAGTATTAGTTTGGATACATTGTGCTCAAGTCGAAGATTCTTGAGAGCTTCATCATTAAGATAAAAAATTAACGGGCCTATTTTCAAATGAGCAGTAGGTTTACCCTTAAAAGATATACAAATGGATCCCTTTACAGCATATAATCCACCATCCTCGACTTCTGCAATCTTAATACAGCTAGAATCAATTCCAAAAACTAATTTTTCCTTTTCTACTAATTCAATTCCATTTATTTTCATGTTGGCATACCTTTCTGAGTGAATTCCCCAATTTTGTATGGGTACGCCCTCGTCATCGTCTACAAAAACCAGCTTTTTATTTTCAATTAAATTTCTATAGTCTTTACAAAAGTAGGAATTGCTAAAGTTGTTTATTAAAGATTTTTTCATATTCTCTATATTTGATTCCAGATCATGAAGATTTAATTGATTGTGCATGTTGTTCAACAACAACAAGATGTTAATAAGTGTTGTTCATGATGTGCATGTTGTGCAACAGCACCTTTATCAGACAGGAAGTATATACAAATATCAAAGATGAGTGAAGCGGTATCGAAATTATCTTTGGAGACAAAGATAAAATTGAAATATAAAGAATGGGAAGTTGAAATTACATGTGTAGAAGATAAAGTTAAGAATGTAGTGGAGAACGTCCTTACCGGAATAGATATCGCCTCACTCTCAGGTACAAATACTATTGGTGAAATTGAAAAACTAAAGACCGAAATTGATTTATTAAAATCTAAAATTGACGGAGATAGTAATTTGCAAAATATTAATCAAAAAAGAAACAATGTTTCATTAAAGGAACTTGCTAAGAATGGAAATACATGTAGAAGTTTGATGGAAAAGATCTTTTATGAGAAATTTTTTGAAAGTGAGAGATTACTTATAGAGGTTCACCAAGAGTTGTCAAGAATTGGATATAATTATGATAAAACAGCAGTATCACATTCTTTAAGTGACATGGTAAGGGAAGGGATATTAACCCGTGTAGGAACTCTAAGAAACTATAGGTATATTCAGAAAAAACCTTTGTTTGAAAAGTAACTATTTTAGAGTTTTTTTTGCCATAATATCATTTAACCATTTAATTCCAATAGTGGTAATACCATACCCTACCGATTCTGCTTGGTTTTCCTTATTTACACTTTTTACAACATACCCAACTTTAACTAATTCAGACAATCTTGAACTAATAGATTTTGGATTCAGGTTTGTTGTAGCTTGGATTTCGGATACAGGAGACGATTTTTCAGAAATTTTGCCCAATTCAAATGCTATTTTTGACCCTAACAAAAATAGCATAACTATTTCCTTATCGGAAAATTTTTTATTATGAATTTCTCCAAGGTTGGGCAATATCTTGGGCCCCTCTGGCGTAATTTTGATTATAGATGAATACATCTCGATTAATTCGGACACAGAGTAATTTAAGGAAATTTTCTGAGCTAAGCGTATCTCTGGAATATTTTTGGTAAGAAAAGAAATAGTAGACAAAAGAACATTCTCAGGCTCCCCACTAAATTGCACTTTAATATCGTTATACTGAATTGAGATATTTACAACATTATTCTTGTTTTGATCATCGTAAACCATGTAAATATATTCAATAAACTGATAAAATGTTATAAACTTATGAATGTATATCTATTACCCTTGTTATGAACTTTTATCAAGGTAGTTTAGGAAGTAGATGAAAAGTACATTAATGGATGAATTGCCAAAAGTCTTAGGTCAAATTACTAGAAATGTCTAAGGATAATGATAATATAAATAATTTCATTAAAACAGGATTTACCAAATTATTAAAACCATTTGAGGATTCAATGAACGAAGTAGAAAAAATTTCTAAAGCCTTTGGATTAGCATTGAGGATTTACAGTAGCATGACTAGAAAATATCAATATGATAAAATTGAACCTCAAATAAATCATTCACTAAGAGTAGCATTAATTCTAAACGAAGAGATGAACTCGGATGGTTCAGATCTGGTTTGTTCAGCACTACTTCATGATATTTTTAATAAACAAGAAGTATCCAAAGAGACGAAAGACTATATAAAAAAAGAAATAAGCGAAAAAACATTTACCACAGTATCATTTTTTAGCAAATATTCCAATTTAGAATCTAATAAAAATGAAGAATTAAAAATAGAAAAACAGTTTGACAAAATAAAGCAATCAGACAGCATGGTAAGGAATATTATATTAGCTGAACGACTAGATGAACTTCGATCTTTGAAAAATTCGAGAAGGAAGGACAAAATAGCTAGAATTAAGCAAGAAACTCAGAAATATTTTGTACCATTGGCAGAGACAACTAACGAAAAAATTTTGTTAAAACTAGTGATAG
>JACDCB010000144.1 GCA_013694585.1 Candidatus Nitrosopumilus sp.
CCATTTTTACTATCACTATACCTTTGTCAATCAAATATATAAGATATGAACTAAAATATTTATAAATAATCCTAGGTTTTGATGTAATATTATTAAGTAATTAGATTATTAGTTAATTAATTAACTAGATTTCGGATGTTTTATCAGTATTGTCAAGCTTATCGCTATTGATTATCACTAATGTTGAACAGGATGTTTTTTCCTATGAAATAATTGGATCAACTCTTTGAACAGTTAAGGCATGATTATCTGTCAACGTATCTGAGATAATTTCTGTATCTCCGAGTAATATTTTAGAGGCATTGACATTAATTTTCTCATTTGTATTGTTCTCTGAAATCTTATTCTTGATAATTGACAATGGATCAACAATTTCATCGGGATTAATATGGAAGACGGCTGTGAAATTGTTTATTTCATTCTTATCTCTTGGTAGAATTGAAAAGTCTGCTTTTAAATATACTACTTCTTTGTTTAAATCGTCCAAAGTGTTCACTGTGTGCAGTACATCTACGTTAATTAGATTACCAATGTCGGATTCGTTTAGAATGATATTTCCATTCTGATTATTTAGAAAGTTATTTACCAATAATCCATTATCAACACTGATTTCTATTTTTATAATGCCCTCTGTGAATTTTTTAGGTAGAACTTGAATAGAATTAGTGGCGTTGTTATCTTGGATTGGAAATACTTTTGCACAATTAATGTTAGCAATACTTTCTGAGGGAATATTTAGAATGTTGAAATTATTCTTGACTTGCTGATCTATTGCAATAGCTTTCCAAATTACGGTAATTGGGTAGTTTTTCTTATTGAATATTGTAATATCCGAATCATATTTTCCGGGTCTCAATGGACCACTATCGTCACTGATTGTACCGCAATTAAATCTTGCATAGTAGTTTACTGTTTTGTAGTTTCCTAGATCGTTACTTGGTTGAGTTGGTTGAGTTGGTTGACTTGAGGCCAATTCAATAGTTAATGTTCCATTCGATCCTAAAACCATAAATTGAAAAATAAAAATGACTAATATTACCGTAAATACACATCGGATCATCATATAGACGAGGTTATTTCATCGATATAATTTTTATTATTATCATATCAATAATAATTATATAGCTAAAAATCCTACTTTATTTTATGAAGTTTCTACTGTCGATAATTTTGATTTTTGTTTTAATATCTAGCCCTTTGTTAACTTTTTTTATTTTTTCTAAGAATGTATACGCCGATGGACTTTTCATGGAAGAATTAACTGCATCATTTGGTGATCGAACCGCCGATCTGCTGATAAAAATGGACCCGCCTGTAGTAACTACAGAGACGATTCAAGATCAAGCCCAGAAACCAGCTGTTCAATTTAAGTTATTTGATTCAACAACAAACCAGACTTTCAAAGAGGTTACTTATTTTATTACGATTGAGAAAAATGGAAAAACTTTGTTGTCTGACTGGTTCTTTAGTTCTGATGGCGATTTGTTAATACAGATGCAACCAAGAAATCAAAGTCAAATATCAGTATATGGAGAACTTGATCCTATACTTGAAGCTTATGCTAGTAGAGAGGGGTCACCCGTAGTTGCTGCTGGACCAATATTTTTGGAGGGAGGTTTATATCACTTTATCGTCAGAATTGTAACCGTAGATTTTTCTCGCACAATTCTTCCAGATGATCAGCAACCAGTCTTTGATGGTTGGCTAAGTATTGGGGCAGCAAAGAATGCAAACTTGACTGTTGATGGTAAGACAATTCCAATCAAAGTTCTTTCTTATTATGATGAAATAGGGAATATAACAAACGATCAATCATCTAATTCCATCAACTTTACAATGCCGTTTAGTTATGACCCTAAGAGACTAAATGATCCTAAGAACTCTCTATTTATTCATCAAGAGGTGGAAGTTCCCAAGCCTAGTGTTCTATCCGCTGACGGTGCATACAAAGGTTATACCAATGGAAAAGATGTTACAAATGTTCTAATGGTAGATGGAAATAACCAGACAAAGGATGTCATACATTTCATGCTTGCTAAACCAATTGTACAGCAAATCTCCGACGAATACTTGAAAAAAATAAATAAAACATCTGCAGACGGACTCATGACATTCTCATTGGGTCCATCCAAAAATGGATCTATGGCAATGGGAGGTGGAGTCATGAATCATACGATGATGGCAATGCAACAACAATAGTTTAAAATATTCAAATGATATATGGATTCCAGATAATTGGTCAATTCAGTACAATAACAATTTATATCATGAATTTAATTAAGAAATAAATTTGGGTAATCGATTCTCTTTTCTTCCTTTTTTGCTTGTGTTATTTCCACTTACCTTAATTTTTACTTTTTTGCTATTGTTTTTCTCTTCTGATTTTGGGCTAGTTGCACCATCTGGAAATCCGGAACCTAATTTCGGGAATTATATAGGATTGGCACAAGGCATAACGTACAAGAATTTACTCTTGTCCGTTAATACTCAAACACCAGGAATTGAAGAAGGATTTTCATCGATCAACAATTCTAATACCTTTTATACAAAAGGATTATTGTCCACTGTACTATTCCATGATTATAGTGAGCTAAACCAAAATTTATCCGGACCTCCTTCCTCTCTGAATCAAACTTCTGAATCCATTATACTCTATAGTTTTCCAAAACTGGTTTCTGGAACTTGGTCGTTGAATGTATCAAGAGGTTTAGTTACAGATTTTCATGCCAATTTTAAATTGCTTACCGTAAATGGTATCGAGAAACATTTTATAGATATAATGAATTTTCAAAATAGCAACGGCTCTTCTATTGCTTTTAATCAATTTTCGAATACTCCAATAAACGGATTTGCTGACATAATAATTGATGGTGAGCTATTCCAAAATAAGTTTCCCTTGACAATTCAAATTTTTAATATTAATACTATTGTCTTGACCATCAAAGATGAAACAATAGGCAATATTTTCTATAACAATGATTTGTTGGGTATTACTGATTCCTTTAAGAATTTCAAAGGTGATGAACTTTTGATTTTTGAGGAAGATGAAAATTAAATTACTTTAAAATTATTACATGGTCGTCGTCGTCAATTATTTAATATAACAGAAAAGAGATATAGTAGAATATGGGCGAAAAAAAGAATAGTGAAAGAATGAAAGATGAGGATGTTGTAAATGCTCTTTCCAGCGAAAGCCATGAAATTTCTGATAACGATTTAGAAGAATCAAAACCTATCCCTGCTATTATTGATGATTTAGATATACAAGATATTCCAGGTATTGGACCAACTACTGCAAAAAAATTGCGTGATGCCGGTGTACTAACTGTGATGGACCTCGCAGTTACAAGTTCAGAAGAACTTTCTGTAGAGATAAACTCTTCAAAAGAAAGTGCAGCAGCGTTCATTATTGCTGCTCAACAACTTTTACGAGATTCTAATCTTTTAGACAAGGAATTTGTTACTGCAGATGTTGCATTGGAAAAAAGAAAATCATTGTTGCGATGTACAACTGGTTCAAATGCTTTGGATAAACTTCTTTTGGGGGGTATAGAGACCCAAGCTATTACTGAATTTTATGGTGAGTTTGGTTCCGGCAAGTCTCAAATTTGCCATACTCTGTGTGTGACGGCTTGTCAACCAGTTGAAAATGGTGGATTTGGAAGTGGTTCTATATACATTGATACAGAAGGGACCTTCAGACCTGAAAGAGTAGATCAAATAGCTGTGTCCAGAGGACTTGATCCAACTAGCGTTTTAAAAAGTATTGCAGTTTGTAAGGTTTACAATAGCTCTCATCTTGAATTGATCATAAAAGATCTTGGAAAATATATTAATGATTTTAAAGCCAGACTTGTTATCATAGACAGCATTATATCTTTGCACAGGGCAGAATTCGCAGGAAGAGGCACGCTAGCCGATAGACAGCAACGACTTAATTCGATGTTGCACAAAATCATCAGACTTGCTGAGATTTATAATATTTCTGTGGTTATAACCAATCATGTTCAGTCTTCACCAGATACCTTTTTTGGAGATCCTACAAAACCTGCAGGCGGAAATGTATTAGGTCATGCCTCAACCTATAGGATTTATCTCAGAAAATCGGGTGAAAATCGAACCGCTAGGATGATCGACTCTCCCTATCATCCATATTCTGACACTAAATTTACTGTAACTGAGAAAGGTGCAGATGATATGGAAGAAGAAACAAGTTCAAAGAGAGGGAAATAACCTGATTTTTTACTCAAACTATTTTTAGATTTATTATAGGTAGGAATCAGCATCTGTTTTACTGTTTAAGCATCCATTCATTAATGGTTTAATCCAAGGCGGATTTTTAGATAGACAAGTTCGATTTGATTAGTATCTAAACCTGGCATGCACAATATGCTATATGGATACATTTCACATAAAGTAATTTATTTTCTGTTATCGTCTCTTTCTTCTTTGGCACCTTGTTCTTCGTTATTGTTGTGATAAAGTAAGATAATAATGGGCAATGACATCTGGTTAATTGTTACACTGCTGCGTATCTTAAATAAGTAGTCAAAAAACTCTTTATGATAATAGTGGTTATTTACCAAATGCAATAGAGCAAAAACGTTTTGATAAAGAATCAATAAATTCTGGTTTTGTTCAATCAAGGTGGCATTTTCATTTCTTATTTTTTCTAGATGTTCGGCTTGCATCTTAATCGCAGCTTTGATAC
>JACDCB010000147.1 GCA_013694585.1 Candidatus Nitrosopumilus sp.
AAGATGCCACTGTATCAGTTCCGCTAAAATGGGAAGAACTAGTAGACATTATACCTACTGATTTTACAATGATGACAGTACCTGACCTCTATAAGAGAAAAATAAATCCATGGAAGGATATTTTATCATATAAGCAGAATCTTGAAGAAATTCTTGAACGCATTTCAGATTTCAAAGTTTAAGAAAAATAGAAACTGCAGGTCAGGCCAATAACCACCATCATTTAGAAGGTATCTTATTACCCAAATTCTTCTAAGGCATTACACCGGGCAAGGATTTTCTTGTATATATTTCGTACTAATTCTTGGCCGTTTTGCTTCTTTGAACACTTGCTTTCAAGGCCTCTATTAGGTTACTGCTAGTATCCAATGAATCTTCTTTTTCTTCCGTTTTGTAGGTGATCCCTTTAGATTTTGCAGTTACCATTTTTTCTAATTGTTTTGTATATTCATCTGAATACTGTGTCGGGTCAAATTGTGAACCAGTTAAGTTTCCTATTAACATTTTTCCAAGTTCTAATTCTTTCTCATCTATAGGTAATGAAGATGCAGAAGACTCAGACCCCGGCATTCCATCTATTTCATCTATAGGTGTTATCTCTTCTTGATACATTAGTTGATGCATTATCAAACCCCTTTGATAAGGACGAATGGCAACCAAATGTTCTCTATCTTTTAGTACGACCTTTCCTATGGCGATTTTGTCTGTTTCTTTAAGCGAATTAACAAATAATCTGTAGGCCTTGGTGGAAGCAGATACCACACTATCCTTTTGTTTGCTTTTTCTTTTCCCACCGGTTTTATCTGTAAAAGGGGAAACATAATAACTCTTTTCGATAAGAATAGTATCAAAATCTTTGATGTCAATAAATTCTTTGATGTCAATTGTTTTGGTAGTTGCTGCTTTAATTTTATCCAGATCTTCTTTTTCTATTATTATGTATTCGTCTTTTGTAATCTTGTACCCTTTTTTTATCTCCTCATATGGAATTTCCTTCTCCTCTATTGGACACCACCTTTTATACTGAATTTTATGTCCTTTTCCATCCAACTGGTTAAACGAATATTCGTTACTGTTATCTGATACTGTAAATAACTTTATTGGGATGTTTACTAAACCAAATGAAATACTGCCATTCCAAACACTTCTGGTTCCCAAAGATAATCTAAAACAACATGGTTTTCTGTGTATTTATAACAACACATGAATTATCATTTTACATTGAATTAGTATTTTCTTACAAAAGATAGTAAGTTAATTTTTGTTGTTTTTTTATTAAGATTAATGATTATGTACGTCGGTCAGCAGATGGATAATACGGGTCTGTTTTTGGTAATATGAGTAATCAATTATAAATAAATAAAATAAAAGTGATCTTTGATATCGAACTTTACCTTCTTTGATATTTTATATCTGTCTTAAAGCCTCTTGTCATAAAGTCATATCATTGTCATCTGAACTTATTCCGGACTCGTAAGGTTCTTTTTGTGCGCTGGAAATACTATTAGATTGCTCTTTGACTCCGAGATTGTCTGGTGTTAAATTACTAAACAAGTAATTTATGTCTTCAGACATGTTTTGTAGGACGAGACCATTAGAACCGAAGGAATTCATCGAGATCAATATTGGCAATATCATCAAAATTACTGCATATTGTATCATCAGAATAGAATCTCATCAAAGACTAAAATACCTAGTCAAATATTTACTAGTTAAATTATTGTGGAAAAATCGTACAAAAAGGTTAAGTCAAGGCTTAAAGATTAAACCATCTTAGTTTATTCTTGTATTGTCTCTTCTACTGTATCTTCGGGCAAACAAGCAGAAGTGATGCTAAAAATTATCATACAAAAAAACATTACGCATTTTGATTTAATATATCCTTGACGAATGTACGATAAAACTGTGGTGAGGTCCTGATCAACCTTATATGATACTGTCTCGGCTAAGGACCTTGGTTAAATTATTTTTATCTCAGCTAGATGAAGTATAAAAATACACCATATACTAAAAGTGAATCATAATAAGATGGATTATTTTCTACATTCTGTTCTACATTCAAACATTGTGATTTTTATTTGATATACTTAATTTGAAATTGTCACTTATTGGCAATATGATAAAACATATTTATACTATCTTAATCCTAACAGATGGGTATATGCGATTAGCCTCATTCAATGTAGAAAATATGTTTGAAAGGCCTTTGGTAATGAATTTGCCATCATGGGACGATGGTAAAAAAGTCCTAAAGGATTTTGATGATTTAATTAATTTGATCCAAAATAAGATATACTCCGAGCAAATTAAAAAGGAAATACTGCAAATAATGAAGCGAAATAATGGTTACTAACAAAAGGTGAGAGTAAATTCATTCGTCTTGTAGAAGTCAGAGAAAAGCTAGTTAAAAAGCAACAAGGTGATTATCTCGTCGCAGTAAATGGGCGAGATTATTGGATAGGGTGGTTTGAACTTAAAAAAGACACCATAAAAGAATTAGCCATTGAAAATACTGCGAGAGTTATTAATGAATTAAAAGCAGATGTTTTGTGTGTAGTTGAAGCTGAAAATAGGATTGCATTAAAGCGGTTCAATGATATGGTGATACCAATGGTAAATGGACAGTCATACGATCATACTATGCTTATTGACGGTAATGATGAACGAGGTATAGATATTGGCATCATCGCTAGAAAAGGATTTGAAATAAGATCGATGACTAGTCATGTAGATGATACTGATCAAGATGGATTGATATTTAGTAGAGATTGTGCAGAATATCATCTAACTACTCCTTCAGGGAAGGATCTATTCTTATTAGTAAATCATTTTAAGAGTAAAGGCTTTGGTGCTCAACAAGACAATGACAAAAAACGCACCCGCCAAGCAAAAAAGTGCGAACGATTTATGATGAGTTAAATAAAAAATTTGATTTTATTGCAGTTATTGGAGACTTAAACGATACTCCTGACAGTGCTCCTTTACGTGCTCTACTTGGTAATAACTCCAATTTATTAGACATTATGAAACATGAAAAATTTGTGGGAGATGGAAGACCAGGTACCCATGGCAATGGAACAAAATCGGGAAAATTAGATTATATACTAATGTCTCCCGAATTGGCCAAAAAAGCTAAGCTGGGAGGAATTGAAAGAAGAGGTGTTTGGGGAGGAAAAAATGGTAATCTTTTTCCCCATTTTCCTGAAATAAATCAGTCAAAGATGCAGCCTCGGATCACGCTGCATTATGGGTTGATCTTGATATTTGACATCAAAGTTCGACTTTATCTTTATTAGTTTTCTAATTGATAATGCTTTTCCTTTAAATCATATGTGAAAAAAACTGGTATTACCTTTGATTTCATTTTGTATTGTAATGGAATCCTATTACTACAGGCGTAACACCATGAAATTATAGAATTCAAGTTATTTTCAAATTAAATATGAAAATTAAAGCCCCAAGGTAGTTCTGTTGTTATTGATAGATATACAATGATGATCTTTTACATTTTTGTTGTCAATTACCAATTCTCAATTTTTTCGAGGTTCTTGTTATGAACTGTCAAGATATATTAATAAATATTTTTTGTATTTGTTTCTTTACGTCTTTTGGCATATTAGGATCTTCAATTATCATGTGAAGGTCAGTCCTAGTAATACAAAGTCCGTTTTTATTTATTTTGTAAAACCATTTGATATCTTCAGGGTTTAGCATATCTGTTTGTTTATCGCATCCTCGCATTCCACAAATGGTTAGATCATCTTTACTGAAGCAAATGTGTCCAGATGGGCATTCAAAGATCATATAATGATTATATATTCGACTTATATGTAAAAATATTTTAAATAATGCTATGCTCAATATTGTCGTTTTATTATTTCTGTATTTAATTGAATAATGTGGTTCAAGTAATATTCTCAGTTTACAAGTATGCAATTATAGTACATCATAATAAAGCAGAAAGTTATAGTAGTGTTATCTTAACAAATTCAAATATTTAAGATTCGCATTATAGTATGTAAGTCAAATATTGTCTGCATGAAGAAGTAAGTCGATTGTAGCAAGAATTAGTTCGAGACGAGATTCGTTGAGGTAAATGGTCAATATTTGTTATTCATTCACACCATTTTTTATTACTGTAACTTGTTTAGATTTGATAAAAAGCAGTTTTAGTTATGATGACAATGCCTTAAGCATTATAAATGAAAGGTGACTTCTGAGTAGGCGTGCTTACATGTTAAACTTTCT
>JACDCB010000157.1 GCA_013694585.1 Candidatus Nitrosopumilus sp.
ACCTAATACCATATCACACTCCCATATAAAACAAAAAATTCAATTATATAATTAATGTAAAATATGAACGAGCACTAATCCAGAATTTTCTGTATTGAAGATCCATCTTTTAGTAGGGATTTATCGATTATTTGTCAATAAAATGAATAAACAATATATATATCAATATTACAAATTAATGGAAAAATAACCCTTTTAAAAGAGATCAATTAATCTAAAAATTTTATCATAAAAAAATAAAGATGATGACCTGTTTTTTAAGAGTTTGGAATATTCATGAATAACAGTTGTCCTCCTTCATTTATTGAGTGAGCTTGAACGTCCAATATCCACGTTCCTTGGCCAAAATACTTTGATGCATCTATGATTCCACTTGATTCCCATTCACCATGATCTGCGCTTTCATCCTCATGCTGGTTAACATACGCTATAGGGGTAAACTCATTTGTTTGTAAATCTATTTTGATTATCTTTGCATTATTGGTAATGTTGTATGGCGTTGTTGCTTCAAAGCGGTTATAATCATTATGGTCTTCTTGAATCATTATACTATTAAGGCTTGTATCAAGATTGTCCGGATTTATGAGTACGTTATGCCCAGGTGCAGATTGATCATTCCCGTCTGCCATCACTTCAATCGTGATTTTAGTTGGATCAGCAGGATCGGTAAACGTGAACTTGTATATCCTACCCTCGGTGAAATTTTGACCATTTATAGAGGAGGCCGGAATAGGTTCATCGTTTTCATCTAAATCGCTACCTGTTTCAAGCATGTAAACAACATTTTCAAATCCTTGTCTCTTATCAGTTGCGCCATCCTCAGGTCTTATAAATTGAAATCCCCCTTTTTCTATTGCCTCGGCATGCAGATCTGTCTCATTTTGTACTTTATGATCCCACAGCAGAGGTATAAACTTGCCACTGACTGTCTTGTTATTATAGTAAATATCAGCCCAATTTGATGCGTTAGCGTTTGTAGTATCGTTATTCTCTAGACCAAACACAAATAGCTGACCTTTATCGTTTAAAAGATCGGTAGGAGAATCTGCAACATACAGGTAAACTTCTGATTCTGTAGCATCACCATCTTCAAATCCAATCATTACTGTTTTATTAATTGAATTTGCAAAATATGGAACGGGGATAGTATTTTCATGAGAGAATTTTCCTAACCAAGGAAGTTCCTTAATAGTGTTATTTACTGTATCTATTGAAATAACAAGACCATTGTTTGTTTCTTCGTTTGTAAAGTATACGGGGTGTACAAACCCTTGTCCGTCAACTAAGTAGCTAGAACACAGAGCCTCATACTCCTCTGTGCCATTGATGATTAAAGTCCCGTTAATTACTGATAGATCCGATTGATTTAGTGTTATTTTCGAGACCTTTGCAAATCCATCCTGTCCGTCTTCTGTTGCATTTTCAAGTTCATGATTTATGAATAGTTCTACTTTTCCATCTTCAAGTTGCACCGCACCTATGCCATCTGGAGCTTGAGGAAACTTGAATCCATTGGTAAGATTGTCGTTTGTAGTTAATAGAGCGGTTATGCTACTATTATTTGCTACATCAGGTGCCAAAGTAACGTAAGGCTCTTTTTGAGTCTTAAATGAATCCGCATATGCTTGTCCATTATTGATGAGAGCAAAGGGCATCAACAATAATGAACCTATAATTATTAAAGAAATATTGTTCTTTTTCAACTGATTTTTTACTAATGGGTCAACTATTAACCATTATCTAAATACTTTATAGGAATCTTCTATTATATGGTATTATAGAAGGATAGCAGATATCTATATAGATTTTTTCGTTTTATCCTGATACCAAAAACCAAATCTAATTATCAAAAAATCTGTGTCAATGACCATGTATCCAGAGTCATTAAAAAGAGTAACTGGGCAAATTACTCCTATTTCATAACGTGGCTGATCCTAATCGCTACACTTAACTTATTATTCAATTCCCTTACTTTTCTAAAATCTTTATCTTATGCGTTCTATAATGAAAGTATAGATAGACTTTATTAGCAATATGTCTTTCTTGCAAAACAAGATATCTAAACGGTAAAACCACGAGCAGAGTAGAAATAGGTACGATGATGTAGTAAGCATGACATGAATGTTCTTTTATACTGAATGGGAACAAACCGCAATTCACCAATTTGATATCTTTAGAAATTATGGCGTTTTTACCAAAGCAGCATGAAATGGTTACCCTTGCACTCTATAGCGTGATGATTGTAGAATAATTAGATCACCGTTAACCGATATTCTTGAGCCTCCTTGCATAATTATAATTCAAAAAATATTATTACAATCGTACTTGATACTTTTCCAAATACCTAGTTGCTATATAAACTATATAGATCTATATGATCTATAAACTATAAATATAAGGAATACTGATTCTTTGGTATGAAAAATAATTCTTCTTCTAAATCATCTTTACTATTGATTCAACCTTACATGGAAAATTTTCAGAAGAATTTTGCAGAAGTAAAAAATAAGAGTAGCGCGTATTTAAATAATAATACTGAAAAGGATTTTTTTGATTTGAATCAGGAAATAAAGAAATTGGAATATAATCAATTGGTTTTTCCTAAGAAGATTAGAAATCAAAAAAGCCTTAA
>JACDCB010000161.1 GCA_013694585.1 Candidatus Nitrosopumilus sp.
GTACGGTGTCATTATAGTCGATAGATGTAGAAGTTGGAAGGAAACCCCCGCCAGTAACTGTGCTAAATATTAGTGAAAGATTGTATATAGTGGTTTCATGCCCGAATAGATACAGCAGAGTTGTCAGAATTACCGTATATATTGTGAATATGACAGCTATTGTCAAAAGCAGCTGTTTTAGTTTTAGGACGCCTCCACCAATCATACTTTTCATGTGGGCAAGCTTTCTCTCAGGATAAAAGAAGGCCATTATCAGGTAAACGAAACTCAAACCCCCAATCCACTGGGTAAAAGAGCGGTAAAAGTCAAAGCTTTTTGGCAGGTCTTCAGGATGCAAAATCTGGCTCAGACTGTTGTGGTAAACCCTGATGCACTCTCAAAGAAGCTTTTAATTACTAAAGAAAAGGGGTCAATGTCCTTGTAGAAGGGGTTTACATACATGTATGGTATACTTCCAAAAAAACTAAGTAGAACTAAACTAGAAACCATGAGGACTGATGCCTGACGCAGATTCATTGGTGTTTTTTCACCATAGGAATTCAAAACAAAACCAGTCACAGACATGGATGTGATGCACAAAAATATTCCGACACCAGATTTTATCTCTCCGAGGGAGGTTGCGAGGATGGCAGGACCAATAAACAAAAGACCGGCAAATTGCAGAATAAAACCAAGGTTACCCCATATTGGTTTGTAGTGTTCTCTAATTGCTGTCCTGTATGGTCTAAATGTTTTCTCCAATACAGAGGTTCTAATTGCGTGTGCAAGGCCCTCCTGAGTCACCATTCCCAAGATATGTATATTGTCAGTGACTGGGATTCTCTTTATCACGTTTAGCCTCATAAGTTCTAGAGCTTGTCTTGCGTTTGCCTTTGCAGATATGGTTATGAGGGGAGATGTCATTATGGTTTTTATAGCAACCTCGTCGGAATCCTCTCCTCATGACAATTATCCAATATATCGCTGTCAGTAATAATGCCGACATGTTCATCGCTTTTGTTTTTGACAATAATTGTTTCGGCCTTCTTGTCCTGCATTAGTTTGACAGCAGTAGCTGCATCTGTATCCTCGTCTACTATGATGAGTTGATGATGCATGTATGACAGCACGGAGCGGTCCAGTGGTTCGGTGACCATTAATAAATCAGATTTAAGTTAATGAATTGATTATTGATGCTTAACCTTTGATTATTTGTAAAGTTATTCATAAATGAATCAAAATTTTTCTTGTAAATCATTTGCTTAATCCCGTTTATTCGATTTATAATAGTGAAGCCACAGATGTCTCTACTTCCTAGTGCCTTATCTAATGGTCTCGATTCAAAGGTTATCAATCTAGCAGGGTGTATACCAAAAATGGTTGCTAGACCTATGGTACCTAATACGAGATCACCAAACTTGATTGTCTTATCCAACTATTTCATCTGGTTTTAAAGTAACCTAAATCTCGTAACAGATAGCGACATATAATAAATATTTTAATGAAAAATCTAAATTACTATTTTACAAATGTAATTTATATAATTAAGTAGATACTTGTTGTAATTATCCTCAAGGACTTGGCAAAAAAAGAAAATATTTCTAGATTTTATAGCAAGGTAAATCTTATCAAACGTAATAAAATGACATATGATTTCTATTTCCATATTCTTTCCTATGAGGTCCTTTCGCAGATTGATTTATGAAGCTGGCATTTGTTAAACTTGTTGAATTTATTTATTTAATTATTTTGTTACTGAAAATTAGTGGAGCATTGCTAACAGGGTGTTTATAATATCACTAAATTCAAAATACGATACCTACATCATGACAAATCCTATATTAACTTCTAATAAAAATAATGTGCCCTCTGATGAATGTATTTTTCGTCTTCACTATGAAATAATGCACCGCAAAAATCACAAACCAATATTCCCAATTGTCTTAAATCACCAGACTTTAATATTGCAATGGTATTTTCTTTTTCCATGTCTTGTGCTATGACATATTCTTTTATAGAATTTTTAAGCAGTATAGAAGTTAACTGACCTTCAAACTCCTTTATGGAGCCATGAAATTCAAAAACAGCGGATATTGTATTGATATTATCCTTATCCTTGTCAGTAACATAGTTATCCTTAATTAAAAATTGTTTTACCTCAATCGAATCTGTAATTATTGATATCAAGTAATCAGGAAAAAAAGATAAATCCACATGAATCCTCATGGTTTTCTTCTTTACTTATAATTTTGTTGTATTATGAATGTTGTAGTCTGATTAATTTTATATGACGATTTGGAGATTTAAAAAATGATGAGATGAAACAAATCAATCATAGAGTGCCTTTGTCGAATTATTGCATTAGTAGACGGAAAGATTATCAATATTTCCTCTTTTGCATTTTTTAACAAGTTTGACAATATCTTTCTCCTAATATCTTTCCAGGGCACGGTGGGCTTAATTCTGATATCAGTTCACTATGTTTAAACACAATATTCAATCTTAAAATTTCGTTTAATTGTCATTATCCTGCATAGTGCGTATATATATTGTATTTATCTTAAAAGATATTGCTCCATGATCATATCATTTAATAAAATAAAACCCAAGAGCTATTGCAATAAAAAAGCCTACGAGTATCACCCCCTGAAACCAATTCCCTCTTCCGCCATTAGTTATAAAATAAACTAAAAATATTGAAGCAAACATGGTAATTAATTCAAACGGGGTAAAAATTAACGGAAATGATACTCCCATTACCATTGCAGCAACAATGATAACTGGTAACACAAATAATGCAATCTGAGAAGCGGAACTGACAGCGATTCCTAGAGCCAAATCCAATTTTCCTTTCCTTGCCATCATCATAGAAGTGATTTTTTCAGGGACATTTCCTACAATACCAATTACAATAGCGCCCACAAATAACACTCAGATTAAGATTAGTAATGGTCTCTTCCACAGTACTGACTAATATTTCACTTATTATTGCAATTCCTATCATACTTATGGCTAGGATACCAATTGCTTTCTTCTTGCTTCATATATGTGGATTATCCGTTTTCTCAGTAGTCGGAATCGCATCATTTGAATTAGGCTTTGACATCAAATCTGTTTCATTGGTAGAGGCTAAAAAGAGGTCTTTGTGTGTCCTAAATGTAAAAAATAAGCTTAGAGCCTATCCCAAAATTATATTTCTATAGATGATTATGCAACATGAGAACTGTACCAACCCAAGATAGTTCTCTACCTTCTTTTCATATCGGGTAAATAGTTTTCTGAACCTGTTATGCCAAGAGTTCGTCCTTTCTACAACCCATCTTTTAGGAGAATGTTTTTTGCGATTGGGTACCGCTCTTGGCTTTTCTATATCTTCTTCCTCACCTCTCTTTCTCTTATATGGTATGTGCAGTACATAATCTCGTTTGATTAGTTCCTGTTCTTCAAGTTCAGAATTGTATGCTTTATCTAAGCATAGATGTTGAAGTTTTCTTCTTCTTGTTCCTAGTTTGTATATGGATGATGATGATGATTGTCTTCGTTTGATAACTACACTATCAACCACGTCTGTTACCAGTTTGATATCATGAGTGCTTGCAGAGGATATGACAGCCGATAGTGGGATTCCTTTTTTATCTGTTAAAATGTGTCTTTTTGTGCCCAGTTTGCTCCTATCTGTGGTGGGATTGTTTCCTGTCATCACCCCCCTAAAGGCGACTTTATGGATATACTATCAAGTGATTGCCAGAACCATTTGATACCCTTTTTATTATCATAGATTTTCAATAATCTAACCCATGTCTTTTTGAAAACATCCAGTCCATTCCATTCCTGGAATCTCCTATGACAGGTTGAACCAGAACCATATTCTTTGGGAAGCATTTTCCACTGGCACCCGGTTCTAAGGATGTAAAGTATTCCATCAAGTACTTTTCTGTATTTCACTATTGGTCGACCAACTGTCTTGAGAGGTTTTTCCTTTGGGTAGGATATTTCTAATCTCATCCCATAATTTATCTGGAATCTCGAGTATGGTGGGATGTCCCTTTCTATTATTCGCCTGAGGGAT
>JACDCB010000166.1 GCA_013694585.1 Candidatus Nitrosopumilus sp.
TCAATCCTACAGTTTGAAATTTGTTGAGGCTGGTGAATTTGATTACTATTGCATTTACCATCCTACTATGGTTGGCCAAGTAGTTGTGAATCAGCCCGATACATCTTCATCTACGTCAGAAGATTCCATAAATGAAGAGCCAGATGAAGAAAATTGAAAATATGTATCCCCTTGGATTTCTTACGCGACTCTTATCGAAATAACTAACTATACTTTCACTCCCCTACCCATTTTTATAACATATGGAGTATACTCACCTATGAAACAATTAATTCATGATCTAAATCAACTATCACCTAACTTTCTTTTGAGCCTGTATTTTTATAGAAATGTTGACATGTCTAATTCACAATGGGGGAACTTATTATGTTGAGTAATAAGAATGCATTAGCAAATATAGCTGTTAAGAATCTAGAAATTTCCAGAAAGTTTTATGAGAATGTTTTGGGATTGGAGGAAATTGACTCTGTTGGAGAAGAAGTAGTCGTTTATAGATGTGGTAACGCTGCTATAATAGTATATCAATCACAATACGCTGGAACTAATAAAGCCACTAGCGCAACTTGGGTGGTGGGGGAGGATATGGATGTCTTGGTAAAGGAACTTAAATCTAAAGGCGTACAGTTTGAACATTATGACATGCCTAATACAACATTAAAAGATGATATTCATTTTGATGGTGACATGAAAGTGGCCTGGTTTAAAGATCCCGATGGTAATATCCTAAATATCATTAACAAATGACCCAATACCAACTATTTATCAGGCAATTGTAGTTGCCACTTTTTTAGTTTCTCAGCCCTAAAAAATTCTACACAAAACCATAAAAAGCGAAAGGAAAACAATATGATATTATTCATCGTAAAATCGATGATAATCTCGTGATGCTATTATTCTCTAACGTTAACATTCTGCTATTATAATCAAACGAGTGTGGTATAATTTAATTTCTTTTCTGATCTTTATAATGTGCTAAATAAAATTACCATGCCGTTCAGTCACGTAGTGAATGGCATGGTAACGGGTTCTTTATCTTGTTTGGCTTATAAATACGTTATAGGGAGTGTATTTGTAGCCCGGCATTTCATGTTGTACTAACTAATTACTTGAATCGCTATTTGAGTTTGGGGCAATGTCGTTGGTATCGTCAGTATTATCGTTGCTATCGTCAGTATTATCACTGGAAGCTGAGCTAGTACCTGCCTCTGGGTCATAAATTGGTCTAAAACAGTCTCTTATTTCGCTTTCAGATGCATATCCTTTTTCGCCTTCTGATTGAGATAGACAATTAACAAATTCTTCATAATTATTTTTTCCTGTTTCATCATCTTCACCATTAGATTGAGCAAATACGGAACTACTTGTTATACCCGATACAGCAAACAATGATGCTATCGCAATGACCATGGTAACAGTTATTTTCTTAGTTATGTTCATTAAATTTACATGATTAACATCATATAAAAGTGGATGCTCATCTTTCTACTAATATGGAGTTACCACATATTTTTCTATACGATAAAGGGGTTGTTGTTATATATCCTGAATAGTCAGACACAAAATAAATTCTTTATGATGTTTTCGGATCTTCGTAGGATTTATTAAGTTTTCTCTCTTTCGTCAATTGATAATTCAACCTGGATATAGATTAATGGTTCATCACCTTACAGAAAACTATGAAAATATTATAGTAAAAGAGCGATTTAATTTGGTTCAATCATTATGGTTTCCATTTTGTCTGTTGCGATAAGATATAATACGTATTATAATTTTTTAATATCTTACTAAACACCATAAACCACGAATTAGTTGCGGAGAAATCTTGATATTTCATGTCATATTTTAAAATCATAAAAAAGAAATTTGGTTGTATATGGATAGATGATACTTAATTTGTTATTTATTGTGTCATATTACTACCAGTCATATTACTACCGGTCATATTATCACCCATCATCATATTACCATCCATTCCCATTCCCGTTTCAGTTATGTCAGTTGTATTTTGAACCGGTGCGGTGGAATTATCCATTGTCATGTTTTGGGCGAATACTGGTGTGCTTGCTCCTATTAATAAAATTGATGCAGCCAATACGCTTATGACTGCAACTGTAAGAATATTGTTCATTATAAGATCTTACATAACAATGTTTATAACATTCCACCATTCTAAAATATGATTTATTTGTGTATCGATAAACTAAAATATTGTAATTACCATCGACTATGGAGCTCTATAAATCAACGTTTCATACAAAAGTATACAGATCAGTTGAATTATTTGTATGTATATATGTATTTAATACAATAATCTTAATTTTCTTTAAATACAACTAATAGTATTTTAATTGAAATGAAGAACATTATCTTCTTAAAATCAGCAATCATATCCGTGCTTTTTGTAACTTTTGGCATAACGTTTGGAGGATGGACATCAAACAATGAAGTCTCTGCTCAAACTAATAATCAAGAAAATAGCCAGGTACTTGCTCAATTGATCGCAAATTTAACCCAAGCACAAGATACTGTATCAAGTAGTAATTCAACAGTCGCAACCACTCAACTAACTGCAATAATAGGGGATCTTTCTGATATTCTCGGTAAAATTACAACAGATAACAATGGTCAGTATTTAGATGAACACACTCACTTCTTTACTCACAAAGATCATACCCATACAGTGACCCATTCTCATCCTCATCATGCGGATCATCACAGCCATCACCAGAGCTGGACGGAAAAACATCATATCTTTGATCCCAGTAATTGCAAACCAGGTAGAATGTGTTAAATATTCTACCCATCTTATTTGCTCTTAATTTTTTATCACTGTTGAGAAATATTTATCATTTAATAGTTTTCGTTAGATTCGATCAGCAGTATTTTGGTATTTTATTTAATTACTTTACCAGTATTGAGTTCCTTAGTCCATCATAAGGAGATAATTGTTTGTTTGATAGTTGAGTATGACGTATGAATTGCTGAATTATGGTCAATGGCTTAAAAAGCATTTGTTGATAAGTCCTGTTGATCCATTTTTAGGTATCTGGTATGAGATAGATCATAATTTCAATCTTACAATTTTTTCAGTAATTCTTGATAACAAATAAAGCCAAACTGTGACTAATTTTAACTAAACTTGGTCAATAAATTCGAGCAAGATCTATAGTATTATGAACAAAATGACTACTATAATAGGAATTAAAACAACCGAGGTGTATTACTTGCATCAGATAAACGAGCGAGCAAGGGTTTCTTTATCGGATCCAAGATAGTACAAAAAATTTCCAAACTAGATGATACACTTGCAATTGCTATTGCAGGACAGTTATCAGATGCGGAACATTTAATCAAAGTTGCTGGAGCCGAGAGAAAATTGATAGAACTACGTAGGGGATTTCCATTGAGCGTAAAAGAATCTTCGAGACTAATCGCAAATCTAGCCTATTCGGGGCTAAAGAATTATCAACCATATTATGTCGAGTTACTAGTAGCGGGCGTCGATGCCAGCGGATCACATGTAAATGTTGCAGATATGAGTGGTGCGATTACAAATGAAGATTATGCTGCATCAGGTTCAGGAGCACCCATAGCTTATGGAGTGCTTGAAAGCCTTTACCATTTAGATATCACAAATAACGAAGCAAAGGAAATTGCTAAAAAGGCCGTTGCAGCAGCAATGGAGCGGGATCCAGGTTCTGGCAATGGGATAGATGTTTTAGTCATATCTAAATTGGTAAAAGCCGACCAGGTTATAATATAAGGGGAAGGAAGATAACACAAAATGTCTGAAGATAATAATTCTGTAAGTTCTCCTTACAGTTTTGGGAATAACAGTAGATATCCATACTACTATGGACAAGGTGGTAGGCTAGTATTAGTGGACAATGCTTTAGAGGCGGTAAATAAAGGTTCAACAACTATTGGATTAAAAACTCCAGAATTCGCTTTAATTTCAAGTCACATCAAGCCTACTTTGCCCTTAGTTGATCCTAATGAAAAAATATTTGTCATTGATAAGCACATTGGAGCAACTGGAGCAGGCTATATAGCTGATATAGAACATTTAATAGAAGAAATAAGGTTACAAGCACAGAAACATCGCATTTCATATGATATCTCAATAGATATAAGATCCATCACAAAACACCTAAGTACTTATTTACCCAATTACACTATTTATGCCTTAAGACCGCAAGCGGCTTCAATAATCATTGCTGGAGTAGATGAAAATGGAATACAGTTGTATCGAGTTGACCCCAGTGGAACTTATTTAAAAGGTGGTGGGTTTGCAATAGGTTACTCCTCGGATGTGGCATTAGACGTCATTCAAAAAGGCTATGACACAAATATGAACATTGAACAGGCATTGAAATTGTCAAATGGAGCTATAGAAAAAGCAATCGGAGAAAAACCGGTGGTTGAGTCGGGGATAGTTACTTCAAAAGGATTTACAAAAATAAAACAGGAACTTTAACATGCTGTGTTGACCCTGTATCACTAAACAGTTCAATGTATGGTCATCATAATTCATAAGCACAATTTTTTACTATTTTTTTCCTGAATACTATAGTTCTGTACAGCGCGGAAAAATAGGTTGAATAGTTGAAATCTTGTATGTTATAATATTTTTAATTCCTTGTTTAGATGAAAATTATAAAAGAATAAGTCTGACATTCCATCATTTATTCCTATTGTGCGAAAATTTTATGTCATTAGTGCAAACAGGGATGTATTCCTTTTTTGGTACATGTTCTTCATAAAAGTTCTCCTTAAGAATTTTTACTATCTCTTCAATTATCCTGTTTGAGTAATACATAGCTTCAACTTTCTCACTATCAGAAACGGCATCGGACTCTACAATAATATAATCTGATAAAACACTAACATTAATCTGGAATATTTTATTGTTACTGTATTTATCTACTACTATCCATTGAAGTCTAAAACCTGTTTCTTTTTTTATCAGACCAAACCATCTTAAATTGCCGAACCATTTCCCAGTTAAATGATCCACTATGGGTTCAATGTTACCCTTTACAGGCATATAGATTTGGATTAATTGCTTATATTTTCTATTTTTTTTTGATTTATCTATTTCTATCTCTTCATTTAAAAGATTATCGTCCAATACTGGATTCAAGTTATAGGCATTTCTTTCAACCAACTTGTACCCTGATGATGTCTTTTCAATTAGGTTCAAGTCCAAAAGCCTTTTCAACGCCCTTGATAGACTTTGTTGGTGAATATCAAGTTTTCTCTCAAGAGCTTTAAATGAATATGTTGACCACATTTCTTTATGTAGCAATGATAGAATTTTCTTATCGTTATTACGAACATCATTGATAGCTATTGTAAGCTTATCATTATCAACATGATAGTCCGTTTTATGTTTCGAATATAATGAAAAGTAATTATCATATGTTTTCGACTTAGTTGTCTGATCTTGAATCCTATGATCTACTTTAAGAATTTCCATATAGTCCTGAATGTTACCGCAGTTATTAGTTTCATATTGGGGTAACAATAACTTAGTTAATTGCAATTTTAATTCATCCCATTGCTTAGATGGGAGATAATTTTACAAGAGTTGATGTAGAAATCTTCCTAGACACAAATTTTATTTCATTAATGGATAATTCTTTCCTCAATTCTCAATTCCATATGTTATATATCGTTTGATTCGCTTAAATACTTATTTCATAGACTATTTTATATATTTGTTATAAACCTGACTACAGAGATTGATAAAAGAGGTGGCGAAGGAGAATGCAAAAATGCTATTTTTACAAACTATGATGAATTGAATTATGGATGTTAGAGCGATAATAGAATGAGATCAGTGAAGATATATCGAACCTTAGTTTGTATATTTCGCAGCCTACAACCTTTTATAAAACTAATAGTAATTCGATATTCGAGTTAGGATTATTTACTTGAGAAATTCTTTAATAATAAGAACTAGTTGTCATCAGGTTTGATGCTATCGAATTCCTGTAATAACTTCGTTAGGATCTTATTCTTTTCACTAAAGATATGCACTGTGTACACGCATCTGTGATGGTTGCAACCTATCTCTACGCAATTATTAAGCATCTAGAAATGATTCTGCTATGAATCGTCCTTTTTTTTACCCTTGTTATCTAGCTCGAATTTTTGGAGTGATTTGCAATGTGATATATTTTTATCTTAACGTCTGACGCTTGAACAACCATGTTGCCACAGGCATTGCAATCACGATTATACCTATACACCAGGCAAACGCAAGCCATCCGGAATCACCAATTGGTGTCCCAACCAACCATGAACGAATCGCTTCTATCACATGTGTAAGAGGCTGATTTTCAGCAAAGAATCTTAATGGACCTGGCATAGTATCGGTAGGTACGAAAGCGCTGCTGACAAAAGTTAGTGGAAAAATAACGATAAAACCAGTCCACTGAGCGGCTTCGATGCTTTTTACAATTAGGCCCATAATGGCTGATATCCAAGAGATAGCTAATGAAAAAAGGATGGCTAGGCAAAATATCGATATCCATTCAGTAACACTAGCCACAGGGTGAAATCCTACAAGAAAGCTAACCCCAATTACAATTAGACCTGAAATCATGTTTCTGACTAGATCTGCTCCAACATGACCTATTAGCAAAGCAGATCGTGAAATGGGAAGAGATCGGAACCTATTAACTATACCTCTTTGAAGATCGATGGCTAAATTCATAGTTGTATAGTTCGCACCAAAAGCAAGCATTTGGACAAAGATGCCGGCCACCAAAAAGTTGACATAGCTCATATCACCAGTATCTATGGCACCTCCAAATACATATCGAAACAACAAGAAAAACATGATGGGAAATAGAGCAACTGAAAAAAGTTGATCCAAATTCCTTGTAATATGTTTGATGCTTCGCTGGGCCAGTACAAAAGAATCACTGAGCATCCAATAGAATTTTGAGTGATTTTCTGGTCTGATATTGGTTCTAAAAGATGGTCTGGTCATTGCTTAAAGACCTCTTTTTCTCTTTCTTCTCTATTTGATTGCTCTGTTGAATGGCCAGTAAGAATGAGGAAAACGTCATCTAGCGTAGGACTATGAAAAGATATACTTTCTACTTCTATATTTGCTTCGTCTAATCGACTAAGAACTTGTCTTAGTTGATGGACTCCACCTGTAGTGACGAAACTTATAGTACGCATCTTACTGTCTGCATGAAATTTTTCTACCTGAATAACCTCTTTAGCTTTTTCAAAATAGCTGGTATTCATAAAGGTTATCTCTAAGCGTTCGGAACCCACCTGCTGTTTTAGTTCATCTGAAGTGCCCTCTGCTATAATTTTACCACCGTCAAGAACCACAATTCTACTTGCCAAATGATCTGCTTCATCCATATCTTGAGTAGTAAGGAGTATTGTTGTACCACTGCCAGCTAATTGTTTAATAGTGTCCCACATAATTAACCGACTTCGTGGGTCAAGACCTGAAGTAGGTTCGTCTAAAAAAATAATCGGAGGAGAAGCAATCAAACTGACAGCAAGGTCCAAACGGCGACGCATACCACCTGAATAAGTCTTTACAGCACGATCAGCTGCATCTACAAGATCAAATAATTCAAGTAATTCTTCTGTCCTTTGTTTAATGTCCTGGTGACTTAGACGATACAAACGACCAATCATTTGCAGATTTTCTCTACCTGTCAAGTATTCATCTAAAGCTGCATATTGACCAGTCAGGCCAATTAAACTCCGTACTTTGTCAACTTCCTTAACCACATCAAAACCGCTAATCCGAGCAATGCCCTTATCAGGCAAAAGTAATGTACTCAAAATGTGAATAGTTGTGGTTTTTCCAGCCCCGTTCGGTCCCAATAAAGCAAGAATAGTACCTTTTTTGATATCAAAATCAATCCCGTCGAGTACAGTAAGTTTTTTGAATGATTTTCTCAATCCTTTGACTGATACAACGTTTTCATTCGAATAATGGCTATCGGTTGAGATATTGAAATTTTTTGTGTTGTAATTGCCATCTTTAATTCTTGACATTTATTAATGGCCCTTAATTAACAGAGGTGCATTTCTTTGAGCACATATTGAACATATTCAAGGATGCAATGATTAAATTCCAGATGTGTAGAATAGAAGATAGATAGAATGAATTTGTAAAGTGAGATGAACTAATTGTACTCACAATATGTGGTGATGAAAAGATCATGATATAATCGTTACTATATAACAAATTGATTGAATTATAAAAGAGACAAGTTTTTTGAGTCATTTTCTCAGTTAGTAATATCCTCGAATTGATCAAATCTAGAACAATCCCGTCTATCTTGTGATTAACTTCGCTCATTTTTATAATACGGAAAATATAGTATAAAAATGAATAAGGTACAAAAAGTATACTGAAAATTATAGACATTGTATCGTTGTTTGGCGAACTGTTATTCTATTGATTCCCTTTATATTTACTAACGAGATTCGCAAAACCCATCTGGATAAATAAATGAATGGGGTTAACAAAGTACATTAATTCAATCAATTGACCATTAATTAATTCATGAAGCTTATCGTGCCATAATGTTTTTTAATGTATTGATATAAAGTAAACCTGATTACTAAAGAATGAACTTTTCGTAATTGCATATCTCCATTTGTTGATATATTCGGGAGAAAACTTTTGTGCTTATAATGGTTGTTATTAAAAATCGAATTGTGGTATTAATGAGTGCTAATGTATAGTAACTAGGCCAATAAAATGACAGGCAAGAAATTTATATTAGTATGTACTAATATAAGAAATGGATTTTGACAAGGATTTTACGGCAACAAAAGTTAAAAGAAAAAATATTTTTTCATTTAGTTTGACTGTTTTCTTAGTAGTAGGAATAGTTGTTTTGACTAGTACTGCTTCTGTTACATTTGGACAAGTAGGGGATACTAAGACCGGTGTATTCAATCATACTCAGACCGATTCTTCAGGAAACACAACCTGGATAAATTCTGGTAACTGGTCAATGACTGGAATAAATTCGTCATCTCCCAGCTTTACTGCCATTATAGATATGGCCAAACCAAATGGAAGTGCAGGACACGAACATGAGATAAGTGATTTCGAATTAATAGGATCACCAGTTATTGAAAACCAAACGATTCATCTCAACGGTACCTCGACTATAACCATGAGGGACGGTCCAGTTACAAATGAACCAACAGTAATTGCTCTATCACAGGAAGAAATTGACATTTACTTTGATCCTGAGAATATAAACAATCATTTTGAGAATCAGTCCATCTCAGGAATAGGGAATTGAGTGCATCAAACTTTCGATAAGTAAGAATTCATATACCTTCTTTTATTTTCTTAATACTTCAAAGATCTTAATACCTCCTATAACGGGGAATTAGTAGCCTATTCTAGATCAAACAAAAAATAAAACTTTTCCTCTGATTATTACACATTCGAAAGAATCTGCAAGTCAAAAGCTTGTATCAAATCAGGATGAATCTGTGTATGAACAATCATCATTATATCCATTGGTGAAACCTTGTCTTCTATCGAATTTACAAGTTGCATGATACCTCTTTCAAGATTAGTACTATAAGCAGTGGTCCCATTCTTGGATATGATGGGTTTAAGTTCGTTATTAAAGACTTCAAACAATTTTTCAGCCATACCTTTTGCGCTTTGATAATTTGCCATATTTATTATGGGTTCATTTGTACTCATTTTGGAATCTGAATCCATCATTGATGAATGCATATTCATCATGCTCATATTCATGTTGCTACTGTTGCTAGAATCAGAACTATTACTATTTCCCATCAAAGAATCCTTATTCATCGTCCCCATGTTTGTCATATCAGTCATATCAAAGTCAACATTATACGCATCGCCATAATTCCTTAGTACATCGTCTATCCCCTCAGCAAACCTCATAGGATGAATTGATCCATTGCTGTTGTCCTTTTTTGGGCTAAATATATTTGATATGAACATTGTAACTTGATTTAGAAAGTTAGAATCTTCTGATTGTTTTTGTATTTCCGTTATGGCTATGATTTTGTCTACATTTGTATTGATACTCGCAATTAATTGATTTGATTGTTCTAGTATTTGTTTTTCACCTTGAACTGATATGGGGGTATCTGAAAATGATGACGTTAGGT
>JACDCB010000188.1 GCA_013694585.1 Candidatus Nitrosopumilus sp.
CTAAGAGTCAAGGAGTTTGTTTCTATTCTGGTAATATCTAGAATACTATTTGTTAATGATACCAATTTTCTTGTGTTTCTTATAATAGCGTCAATATAGTCGTTTATTTCTTGTTTGTCCACCCGAATCTGTGAAGAGTTTACCAATTTCTTAGAGTTTACAGTTGAATTAAGCATTTCAGAAATTACCAGTATTGGTTGTATAGGGTTCCTTAATTCGTGAGCAGCAATACGAATAAAGTCTTTCTGCAGCTCTTCACTTTTTTTTAGTTGTTGGTATAATTCTGTTTGCCTTTCAGTATCATTTTTTATAGTAGCTACCATAGAATTGAATGATTCAATGAGTGCTGAAAGTTCATCTCTGCCGTTATAATCAACTGATACATTGAGATTTCCTTTTTTAATCTCAGAAGTTGCCTTGGTTAGTGAAGAGATGGGTTTAAGCAAATGTCTAACTAAAAATAATATGAACAGAATTAATAATATAATTAACACACCAAAAATAATCTGTAATATAATCAGATTATCCTAATTGTCTTTTACTTGTTGTCCTAGTTGTGTAACCAAAGCATCAGATGAATTAATAAGACCAAAAGCTACGGGAGCGAGTTGTTGTCCTGAAAAATAATTTAGACCATTATCAGTATCAGATTGTTTTTGTGCAACTGCATTTTTATAAATCTTATCTGTCAAATAGTTTTAAAGTCATTCCAATTTGTATCTACTATATTCCAACTATCCAAGGAACTAGGCGGCAATGATTTTACTTCTACACCTGAAGTTTTTCTACCCTCTTTTAATACCATAATATTCGAATCTAGCTGTGCCCTGCACTTTTTATTAGCGAAAAACTACTATTACCATTATTTGTTAGTGACTTCATATTTATATACTCTAATACTTCGTAAAGGACATTTAATGTAAGAAAACGATTTTTACCTGCGATATTGATAGTATTTCCTAATAAGGTTTGTTGTGACTGAATAGAGGTTAAGATACTAAAAATAATAATAATAAATATAATTTGCACAAGAGATAGTATCCCAATTTTTACAATTATTTTGGAGAAAGATCCTTTAAAAATCATTTCCCATACAAGACATATCAGTAGTTATAGAATTAATATATAAGGATTGCAGATCATCAGCATTTAATTTCAATCGCGCAATACTGATATAATTAAAGGAATTATACAGAATCCAGTGAACATAACCTACTCCATTGAATCCTCGAATGAAATTATTGACATCTAGCAGATGGAACTCATGACAATGACCAAAATTCATGCGAATTCTTGAATTATCTATTTTCAGAACAAGTAGAACATCTAAGTGAAGCACTGAACTGTTAGATTCTTATGATAAGTTACGACATCATAGAAATGATTTGACATTATGGGTCAAGCGATCAAACCAGTTACAATAGAAGACATAATAGAAAAAAGACACCTCATATTGGATACTACAGATAGATGTTATAGAGTAAGTTGACCTTACACCTAACAAGTCTTCATCCGTGGGGATATGATACAAGGTTGAAGATAATCCATTATCTAAAAAATAATTATTTAATTAAAGGACATACGTCTATGAATCGTTAGTATGGGCCGGGTCGAATTTATGTTGTTAACGGTACAGATTTGAGGTTATTGATACCTTTTTGCTACATAAAGGAACAAAACCAGAAATTATTGATTTATAGTAAGGAAGGACAACAGTTCAGTGTTTGTTACTCATTATTGAAGACCGGATATTAACGAAATAATTACAAAAAAGTTAAGGCCGGTGTTGGGTGAGTTGATGAAGACAAACTTAATGCCCATTTATACCATAACATATATCATATATCTCAAAATTTACGAGATTATTCTTTTAATGTATTAGAATAATTTAAATTTATTGTAAGAATATTCCTTCTGGCTAGTAATAACAAAATTTGTTAAATCAAGAGATATTAAGCGTCTGTGGTGCTTTCACATACGTCTCTTGAGTTGCCTTCTACTGACATACATCCCTCAATAAAACCTTGATAGTACTTATCTCCACAGTTGTCATATGTTCTTTGATTAAAAGGATGATCTTCACCATCAATTATTCCTCGTTCATAACAACTTACACTATCACCACTACTTGCATTTACTGTAGTCAAAGTTCCTGTTGTACTCATAAGAAGTAGAAGAGGTAACAGCACAATCAGCATCCTTTATACCAAAGGATTGAATGTTTTATCATTTCGAATACGTAATGATTCCATCTATAAAGTTATGATAGTAACTATTTATATATTTAGTGAATAATGGACTTGATTGATAATGATAGCCAATCTGGAGCAATTTATATAATAGGAAAAGTATTGTCTACCGTTGGGAATTTCTAAATTATTACTTTATACTACTAAAGACAGTCGGGACAAGATGTGAAATTATTGATGTGGAATTAGAAATAAATATTTGTCCATGTGTTAAACTTTTCCTCAATATTAAATAAGAGTGGGACTCGAATCTGCGTCTTTCGGATGTGGGTTCCATCAAAGACGGTTCTGTTTTTAATACAATTAACACGAACATAGGGTTTTTTTACCTGAAATAATATTCCTTATCCTATTTACTTTAACCATACTGAATCTCTAATTGGGAATGATGTGTATAATAAAAATAATATTCTATAGTCTCTACCTTTCTTAGACTTGCAGGTTGTCATTCGTATTTGTTATAAAATTATTGAATAACAGAGGGTAGAAGTATAATTTGTTGGTAGTTCTACCTATGTGTTTTGATTCACTGAAAATGAATAAGAAACAGAGGTATCAGTATATCTTTTCTGATTCCCTCATAAATCCTTACATTTCTTTTTCCAATCTCGGTAAGATGCTTTGATTATTCATTGGCCTTGTTGATTGCATTTTTGAAAAAGCCCACATTAGAAAATGCAATGTCGTTCCACATTTTACTGAATGCAATTACGGTTTCTGTATAATTGCTAACCATCCTTGAATACATCTCTGGTATTATTCTAAAGAATTCTTGGTTGTTCCATAATTGATTGTGGACATTTTCAAAGTAAGGCATGAAAACCGATTGAAATGAATTTAAAGCCTGTTTTTGGAATTCCAGATAGTTTTCTGCTATATCCTTGGTTGCTTGTGCTGTTTGTTCATGGGTATCAGTAATTGCTTGGGCATAGCGAGGAATCTGATTCCTTGCTTCGTCGGTACTTCTCTCTATACTTCTTTTAGATTCTTCTAAAGCCTTGTTAACCGACTGAGTAGATCGTTCTAAATCATAATTGTTATTAAATGATTGCTGCTGATTATTGTTATTGTTATTGTTTTGATAAGTGGATTTATTATTGTAATCTTTATTCTTACCAGGAATAATATCTTCAATTATATCAGGAGATTCTGTTTCGTTTTTATCTGTATTAGACATAGTAGTACCATTTAATTAACAAATTATAAAAGACTAATAGATACCAAAACCATTCAAAAACAAATTTACATTTTTTTAATAGTTTAAGGAATGATGAGGAAATTGTAAGATATATAGACCAGAAATAAGGAAATACATACATCTGATCGACTTCATAGGGGCTTTTAAAACGTCTAAGGATACACGAATTAATAATCTCTCTTGTATGAAAGTGATCAAACTCCTGATAGAAACTTTTTCAATAATAGTCTGAAAGTATATTGGTTAAAATATTTTGAAATTCCTGTCTATCTTGATTATCACTATCATTGCCACCTATCGTCGAGCGTTCTTCTGATACTAAATTATTAATGGCCTTGTCAGTTTCAGCCAATCCAATTAATGCTTTATTTAGCCTATTAGATAAAAAAAATATCGTAGAAAAAATATAACTGATTTTATCATTATCAAATTCTAATTTGGTAGAGGGGGGGGAAA
>JACDCB010000189.1 GCA_013694585.1 Candidatus Nitrosopumilus sp.
ATAAAGAACTCATTGTCGCCAATGAACAGATAAGACAACTTGTATTAAGTCAAAAAGAATTCATAGATATCACAGCTCATGAACTAAGGACACCAATCCAAGCCATATCCGGAAATTTCGAATTGATTGAAATGGACATCCCGTCACTTTTGCAGAATTCCTTCACAGCCCAAAACAACATCAATAAAGATTTTGAAAGTTTAATCAAAGATAAGCAAAGGCTAGAACAATTTACAAATGGTATCATGTCAATATATAGAAATTCACAGAGACTTAAGAAACTGGTAAATGATATTTTAGACACATCGAAAATTGAAAGTAATAGATTAGAGTTACATAAAGAATTCTTTAATCTAAATGAAAAAATACGAAATGTGATTAAAGATATACACGCAAAGACTAGCAACAATTCGCATTCAGATAACTTACGTAATCACGTTGACATAGTATTTGAATTTCAGCAAGAACCAATTATTGTATTTGCAGATAAAATTCGAATATTTGAAGTACTTTCAAATTTGATAAATAATGCCATAAAGTTTTCAAATGGTGAATCCATCACTATTTCAGTTAAAAAGTTTCAAAATAATGAGAATGAAACGAACCAAGTCAAAGACGACGACCTTGAGTATGTCGAAATGGATATCGGGAAGAAAAATGAATTTGTACTAATATCCATTAAAGATAAAGGAAAAGGTATTGACAAAGAAATTTTACCACGACTATTCAACAAGTTTGTGACCAAATCTGATCAAGGTACCGGTTTAGGGCTTTTCATAGCCAAAAATATTATTGAAGCACATGGGGGTCGAATTTGGGCTCAAAATAATAATAATGAAAAAGGGGCAACCTTCTCGTTTAGTTTACCAATAAACAAGTGATCCAGTTATTCAAATATCGAGCTCATTCAACACTATCTTATCCTCTTTGTGATATTTTCATTTGTGTTAGGCTTATAGTAACTATTAGCATCTTCCTCATTTCTTCTTTAGCTTCATAATCTTCACTAATTCTGATCTAGTAATAATTTACTACTAAATCAAAAAGCTAAAATTAACAATAGCCATTATATTTATATTTCATAATCAACATTTATAAAAAATAAAGTCTTAACAGTCTTTTTTCATGCTCTTGACATTGTCACTAGGTCTAGTATCGATAATTTTACCATTATCATCACCTAATGCACAAAATAATGCTATATCTCAAAGCGGAAATGGTGATGATGCAGAGCAGGAAACAGGGCAATCTTAATCTTCAGAGCAAAACGGTCAATTTGTTTCTGGAGATTGTAATATAGCTTCTGGGAACAATATATTATGTGAAGATCAAAACAATTCTGATGAACTACAAGTATTGGATGAGATCTGTAATTTAGATGAAATGAATCCTCCATCAACTGATAATGAAGCTTTATTGGTTTTGACAAGCATTCAAAAAGCGAGTGGGTTTATTATTTGGTTTAATCCATGTCCGAACCCGGACGGTAGAATAGTCTTCACTGATCTAAATTCAGGCCATATTCTAAGAGTTTTTGAGCCTGCTACTCGTGAGTCTGGAGGGACTGCACCCTTCTTCATGAATATGTCGATATCTCATCCCATTGAAATTCATACAGATCCAGGTAGAGTATTGAGCTATTATCAATATGAGTTTTCAAACATAGTAAACAAACATAATGGTTGTTCGGGACTAAATTCGTGAAACTTTATTGTGGCACCCGACGGAGCAGAGATAGAAGTAAACTTTCACTACAAATGTGTTAATGATATTCTTTGCTAATCTATGAAATCTATTTGTCAGGCGCTATAGAGTAAGCAAAATAGGAATGTCTGAAGGGAACCTTATTAACGTGTAATTGTAATGGATTAAAATGCAACTACTGAAACAATTTAATTGCCAAAAATCCTTAATCTTTTATTTGTTATCATTAGGCAATTCTGATCGGACAATAAAATAATCTCTTCCTTGACTCATCTAACACATGTCTTACCCTTTTTTATAATCGATTCATTTGTCTAGTTCCTACAATAATTGGTAATATCGCCGCCCTTATGGCGGCTCGGAATAATTGAGTTGAATGTTATTACATACAGAAGCATATTGTATCGTTAGTATATTGCCAAATCCTTTCTCCTTTACTGAGCGTATGGCAATCCCCATATGCGAGTCAATAAAACATTGCGAAACGCCTTATCACTAGTGTAGTGACTTTTATAATTTGTTCAACACAAGTTACTATGAGTTCTAGCATAGATTGGATTGATACCATCAAAAAAAAGACAAAAGGCATTAATGGCGAGGATTTAGGAGAAGTCCAAGATGTGTCGAACGGTTATTATTTAGTCCAGAGGGGCGCTGTCAACAAGGAAAGGTTTTGTACCTCGACATTAAAAGGGAGGCTAGGCCCACGGTGGTAAGGAAATGGATAGTATCATATTTGGCAACGAAGGGTGTTCAGATGCTGATTAACAGACTCTTGAACCAGAGGAGGAGACGGTAAAACACATCCGTGAAAGACAAAAACGCTTTTCCAAAACAATCAAGATTGTGGACCGTTACGGGTCATATAATTATGAATACTCCCCACATGGCCATTCACAGGTCAGATATTCGCATTTACTGTTATATCGATTCATGATGAGGCTTCGATCAGTTTGAACGGTTTGTCTTGATCCACATATATTGGATTATTGGGATCCATTTCTAATAAATGGTAGATAAGATAGAGGTAACAGTTACAGATTTATCTAAAAAAAATAATGGGAGAGCAGGATACGAGAATATGTATATGATGGTGAGTAGATACTTTTGGTTTTACCATCAATAAAGAGAATCTTAAAATCCTAAGAGTCAGGAATGGCGTGGTATTAATTGCTGATGATAAATCAAATAATAATAAAAGGGTCAAAACCCCCCTTATCATACCGTATATCCATGTTCTCACCATAGGTATTTCTAAATCAAATCCAGTTTGATTGCGGACAAGAATTCAAATGTAAAGCATTTGCTTCCAGATAATGGTTTAAAATTATGCCAAAAAGCTAAATAAGGTTTAGAAATAATATTTAAAAATAAATTTAATTGCTAGGTATAGCCTTGTAAATCGTTTTCGCAGACCCAAAATTAAGTTGTCGCTAACATGGTATAGTGCAAGATACTTCAGTAAACATGGTGATGAATTATATGAGTATCAGATTAATAGATTTTGTAATGTGGATACATAGTGAATCTGATAGTGCTTTTAAAAAAATATAGCAATGCTTCAAATGATTTTTTGATAAAAGTATATAATGGATCTATATGTTAGAACAGTTAGTTAGAATATTGATCAATACTTATATCTTAGTAACACTTTTGGCAGTTATCGCCATGGTTGTCGTCGTGCCTATCTCTAGTGCTCAACCAACATGGGAGTTATATGAAAACGAGCACTGTGGAATATCACTAAAGCATCCATATGTTTCAGACACTATATTAGATAATGATGATTCTGACAATAATTTTCAAATCTATAGTTTCGTAGACCACGCGGATCCTGATTCAATGAACATGACTTTGATGGTTTCATGCATAGACAAAGCAATTCCAATAACTTATGAGGTCATGGAATTAGCAAAATCGAGTTTGTTAAAGGATTCTAAAGCTATCGTCCTTGAAGATATTTCATTTAATAGAACGACAATTGATGGTGAAACAGCAGGGTCAGTGGCAGTTAGCAAGCCTATCGGAGTAGCAGATATTACAGAGGTTGATAACACCATTGAAACCAATCATTCCAATCAAACCTATGTCATTAAACTAAATTTTGCCGGGGGTGAAGGTATTAGCGGATTTTACAACAACTATAAGTATCTGGAAGACAACATTATTGACTCGATTAAGTTTTCTGAGTGATTAGATCATTTACAAATATTGATTTGAATCATGAATTAATTCTCATGATTTTAAATACAGCAAAAGAAATTGTTATATTTATTATTCTTTTGATTTATCTAAGGAAATATCTGATTATGAGTAATTTGTGAGATTATTGATAAATGATTTAACTGAGTGTTTCATCGCTAATGCACACCCCGTTAATTTATTCAATGTATTCTTCTGTCCTATTACTATTTGATTATAAGTCTAAATAATCAGATTCATAGTATGCCCACAGGGCAAATACACGTTTGTTAACCCATAGTATATTAGTTAATTTGTTTGGCGGATTCTAATTACATAATCGAGAAAGGCTTAAGAAAATTAATTTCTTTAATAATGGCTATAATTATTTATCAATTAAATAATATTCTTGGTTGTAATACAGTGCTATTTTTTTTGGTAGGTATAATTGGTTAGAGCCTTCCATAAGAAATCCCTATCTAAGTAAATGATAAGCTATGACCATTCACATTTTTTATAGTAGTATAATGAAAGATACTAGATCAAGATAAGATCTGGGAGAGCTTAAACCAATATCATCTTTTCAGCCGCTTAACGATTTCAACTAGTTCATATACCAATTCTGCTTCCTCTTTAAGTATATCATGTTCCTTGAGATAGTATTCATATTCATTTTCCAATAGCACAATCCCACGATCTAAGTCTTTTCCATATATGTTAAGGACACTCCTCAATAGAGCCGTGTTCAAATATTGACGATTTGGATTGGTTTCAGATTTGTCAAAAAGAATGCCGATATTATTTAAAACATTCTTTTTGTTTGTATCCAATGAATGCAGTATGAGATTTGCTTGGGCTATAACTACTGGATTATTATTATTTTGTTGTTCTACTCCTATTTGGCTATGTAGTTTATTTTTGTAAAAATCAAACGCATTTTCAACCATTCTAGAATAGCGTAAAAAACCATTAAGGTAATCTTCATTTATCACAATTAAGAAATACATGATAGCGTATTAATTTCTATACATATGTTAAATACGGTTAGATTTTCTATTTGGCATCAACACAACAAATTGAGCTGTGGAGTCATTTTTTTCACATAATAACAAAAAGGAAAACTGTTTATCATGTGATGAATATCTAATTCATTACTAGACGTACATGTTGTTCCTTTATGGCGTACGTAGGTCAATTATCTATTTTAGAGCTTAATCAAATATTTGTAAATGAGAATGTTTATTCGATTCTCACAAATCGGATTGTAATGTTTCTGGCAGATAGTTTTCCTCAGGTGTCTATAATGAAGGAACAAAGAATAGATTGGGGTAGTATTGTTTAATTTTTCGACCTACGATAATGGTGCGAATCTGGTTCAAATAAGAAAGCAATCCCTACGATTCATTTTAGACTTTGTATCTGCACTGAAAATTAAACCGTTGAATCATAATATTATCAACTAATTTGGGAAGATAGCACCGAGGCATAAAAAAACAATTAAGATTGCAAAAATACAAATTCATCGATCTGAACTTGGCGTATTATGAGTACGCAGTAAAATTAGTTCATACAAATAGAAAATTAGCTGGTACTAGCTGTTGTTTGTTTCTTTTTGGATCTATTAAATACTTTCATTATTTTTTCTTTTATTGAGTTATTATTTTTCGTCATTTACTACTTGTATATATAGGAGGGATGTCTGTCTTAAACCTTCTTATGACTTTGCCGGCCGACACGTTAGGGTTTCCCAAATACTCATAGATTCAGAGTTACTATTACTATTTCTAGTCAAAGGAAAATACTCCCCTGCTATGTGAATCTGATTTCTGATTTCTGGTGCTAATAATGCGACAGAACAAGGCGAGAAAAAAAATGGTTGGTTAGACCAAGACGTGGACATTTAAATTTTAGTGAATATCATGAATGGGTGTTGAGTGCTGTTTGATTTTCGAGCTAAAAAATCAGGATATGTCTTGCTTAATATTGATTTTGGGATAGACAGAATACATAAATTTGCATCTCTGAAATTCTAATCCGAATTTAATCGAATCAAATTTTGATTAATATAAAATCAAAAGATACGAAACCGCATTAAATCTATCCTTCCCGCAAGGGAGGGTTGAGACGCATAAAGATTAGTAATTGAATTGGAAATAATTTTGTTTCATGAGGCGTATCATAAAAATTAACCTCTTTGCAACCATAACAAAAAAACAAAATCAATTATCAGATTGTTTTAGTAAACCGATTATACTATTCCCTTTATTTAATCACAATATTTTAGTTCTTAAAAACCCGATAATTATTCTAGAAAAAAATTAACTATCAATCATAGTATACCATTGTATTAAACCTAATTATACACATATTATCACTTAAAGGGTTATGGCGATCACCTTGTCATCATCTACATCAACCACAAATTCGCTTATGGAAGAAGATGAAATGAGGTTCCGTTTTGAGAAAATAGACGAATGTAACCTGCTCCTTAGAAGATTAGATGGAGGAATACACTATATTAAGTGGGATGGAATTTTACCATTGACAAAATATTCAGCAAAGTCAAATGTACAAAAAAAAATAGAAATTAAAATTGAACCCGATATAGAATATGGTAAATTCATTTATCTAAGAAAACCCTACATTACTATAAAAATTAAAATATGTGGAAGGGATTCATCATGGATAAAATCGTGGAAAACTGAACAAATAACCGAATTAGCCTCTAAACTTTCATTCCTAAAATGAGTTAAAATATTATGGTTCCCACAAGTGTTTCGAGTATTAACTAATGGCATGTTTCCAAGCCTCCTCAACTATATTGAACAATTAAGATTTTCAAAATTTTTAACTTATTGCAATCATTTTCGTATTTAATTCCTGTTTGGACATGTACCTATTACTCCATTTGTAGTCTGTGGGTTTGCTGAAAGCACAAATGGAAACAGCAAGACCCAGACTTAAATTATAATTCCAACCTGACTATTATTACGCAAAAATTATTTTGCGATTCAGCCTTTAGCAAATTTGACAATTATAAAGTAAAAAAATATTAAGCTATGAATTCGTCTGAAGTTATTTAACAACGTACGTGGATAAAAAGCCGGTTCAGGATTAATATTTTTAATCATTCAATTCCGTGCTTGTCGCAGAGTCAAATTAGATCTTGTCAACAATGGTTTTCAATTTAGTGGCCTATGACTAAAAAACAGAAAACAAACTAACTAAAAACTAAAAGTAAACTAACTAAAAAAACAAAAAAAAGATTAAGGAACTGATCTGCTGTAGAGTTTTCCTTCTAAGGCTAGTTTGTACATTTCTGCTACATAGGGGTTTCTTGCAGGAGTTTCCGCGCCAAGTTCCACCAAACGTGCGTAT
>JACDCB010000194.1 GCA_013694585.1 Candidatus Nitrosopumilus sp.
AAGCAACGCCGCTGCTCAACAATAGGTGTAAATACGAATCATTTTATTTTTTGTGATTTTCATAAAAATCAAGAGTATCAAGGAGAGAGGTAATCAAGCAATGAATTGGTTTGTAATTGATACTATCATTTGCTTGCTTTACTATTTATTTTGTACTTTGTAAATTATTTAGATCCGGCAACAGAAACAGAAACAGAACTAAATGATGTAATTCAAACAAGATTTACTATCAGTCAATATTTGAATTATTTTTATGACCTGTGGGAAAATCTGGTAATTAAAATAATGAAAATAGGACGTCACTAAGAAAAGTGGAATCTATTTCAGAACCTCGCAATTATCAAATTCAAACTATAAAGATTAATAGTCGCCTGAAATGATAATATGTGATATGATTGAGACTAACCTAGGTGCAATAAAATTCAAATTTAATCCATCTATTTCCATTCTTCTTATCTTTGGATTGCTGATCTCTTTTTTTACAACTACTGGCGTGATTTTTTTTAACGATACGAATTCTTTTTCTAAACTCTCTATGCCTTCTATTTTCGCACAAGAAGTTAATAAAACCAAACTAATTTACCATCTGAGCAGTGATGAACCCTGGAAGGCTACTATTGCCATATTGGATTCTCAAACCATGTTAAAAATGGGTTTTAATGTGACGTTGATGCTTAGTATAGAGGGTGTGCAGATAGGCGTAAAGAGTCCTCATCATTACCTGGGATTAGAACCCTTGACAAAAAATGTTTCTGATTTTATAAATAATGGAGGAAACGTTGTGATCTGTGAAGTATGCTTGAAAATAGCAGGATATAATAATTCTGATGTAATAGCTGGATCCATTATCGGATCCCCTGCCATAATGGCTAATTTGTTGAATAAAACTACGGTGGTTGATTACTAGTAAATCCCAATTTTATTTTTATATTTATATTCTAGTGGCAAATATTACCCCACGACAAAATCTATTTCAAATTCAAGGAGTATTAACAAACAAGACTAGCTCTCTCCTTCTTCCTCATGTGGATCGATAAGTTTTCATACAGGGATAAAAAATACAGGAACGAATGTATCGACAAAATGTCAGTCGATAAGGAATGTCAGGATGATTGTAAAAAATTCTCAAAGCTACTTACACCCGGTTCGCAAACTATCACCGGTGAATTTACCAAAATATAGAACCCTCATTCATACATTTACGATAAGAAAAAATCAAAGCTTAAACCAATTATTATATTTCAATTCCGATGCAAAATATTATTTATTATCCTAATGTAAACTCCATACAATCCAACTATGCTAGTAGCAACCATACTTGGAATGATCTGATCGGTATCAAATCCCATGTCTTTAAATGAAGTTACTAATACTGAATAAAAGAATGAATTCGAATCTTACTAGAATTAATTTAAGTGGGTCTTTCTTTTAAAAATTATCTGTGATGGAATAATTAAAATCCACATATATTGTGCAAGCTGCAAATTTATAAACGCGATTCCAATAGAACTAGCAAATATTAGAGTAGGGATAATTCCTTGAATTATGTATAATTTTTTCTGACGTTGTGTCATATCATCGTCTGTCAATAAATTGTATCTAGTTGCGTGGATCCATATTAGCGAAAGCAAACTACTAGTAGCAGTCAAGATGAGTGCATAAAGGATAAAAGTTGAGATGTATTGATTTTCAAATCTCATTGAAGTGCCGAATGATATCAAAGTAACAAAGAACAATAGGATAAGGTTAAGCCATAACATCACACTTTGCGAATCCTTTATCTTATTGAAAATCAAATGATATTTTATCCAAAAAATTCCTATAACAACAAAACTTGTGAAATACATTTCAAACTGAGGGATAAGCTGAAGCATCTTGTTAACAACTTCAAATTCGGAGAGATTATTTGGCAAAGTCGGTATTTGAATGGAAATAGCTATGAAAGTAATTGAAAAAGCAAATACAGCATCTCCAAAGGATGTTACATGATCTAGTCTAACATTATTGAGCGTAACCATTATTATCTGCACTTGATAGTTAACTTCAAATAAAAATGATATGATCACTCAATTCGGTTCTTTGGTAAAAAAAGTATCTCTATAACTCTGTCTATAATGAATAGCCTACTGGTTGTACATGACGTTTTAATAAAAGGGTAGAGTTGTCATGCACTTGTCCCATCCACTCACTCACTAAATTTTTGATTTCTTTACTTTTTTCCCATTGATTGATGCCTTAATCTTAAATTCAAAGTTTTTGTGGCGTCGTGATGGTCTTACCTATTTGATCACCGTTTGCCATCATCAAATGTCCTTTTACCATTTCATTAAAGGGCAACACTGCGTTTATCAATGGTTTAATTTTCTTTTTTGAAGTCCAGAATAAAACCTCCTCGAGTTCTGCTTTATTACCCTGCGTTGCACCTACAATGTTTATTCCTCTAAAGAAAAGATACCTCAGATCTATTGTAGAATCATATCCTGTAGTAGCTCCTGTGGATACCAATGTCCCTCCCATTTTTAATAGGGATACCTCTTGTGGAAACACGGTTTTTCCTATGTGTTCAAATACAATATCAACTCCCTTTTTTTGGGTCATATCTCTTACCTTCTTATACCAGTCTTCTTGTCTATGGTTAACAACAAAATCCGCGCCAAGTTCTAAGCATTTGTCCATTTTCTGTTGGTTGCCTGCACTAGCAATGACGGTGCAATCGTATAATTTTGCAATTTGAATGCCTACCATTCCTACACCACTTGTTCCACCCATTATCAAAACTGTCTGCCCTGGTTTTATTCGAGCTCTATCAACTAACATGTGCCAAGAAGTCATTCCCACCATGGAGATCGCTGCTGCGTCTTCAAATGATATATTGTCGTTTATCTTTGCTACATTGACTTCTGGTAAATGGGCATATTGACAATATCCTCCCCATAGTGGACCAGTTTGAAAACCCCACACTAGTCTTTTTTCACAATCATATTCTCTACCTGATGTACACATACTACAAATCCTGCAACTTAGGTTACCATGAGATACCACCCTGTCTCCCTTTACAAGAGAGGTAACTTGTTCACCTAATTCTACAACTGTACCGGAAATATCTGTTCCCGAAATATGGGGCATTGGAACCTTAATTGGTCTCCCCCAGATCGCCCACAAGTCATCATAATTGTATGAAGCTGCTTCGACCTTTATCAAGACTTCGTCAGGTTTTAACTTTGGGACTTCAATATCTTCTATTTTTACAACCTTCTCGGGGTCTTTATCATGCTCGCGAAAAACTGCAGCCTTCATTTATTTGCCTCCATTTCTATCGAATCGGTGTCAAAGAAATAGAAAAATCTTTTCACAACTATATCAAAAAATAAAAGATCAAAATATACCTTGTTGTTTTATGCTGTTGAATTTATTGATTTTGAATAACTTTTTGGATTTTCTCCCTTTTCCTACGTATTAATTTCTAGGAGTCAGCTAATATTCTTCGTGTTAATTTTAGATTTTTTCCTAATACTCACGAGCCCTAACTTGAGAAAACATCAAAAAGTTCATTCTATGTATTTTTAGACAGAATCGTTGAGTATGTTCTTAAAATCTTGTAAGAATCAATACAACGATTAACCCGTTTTTCTATAATTACTTGACTCTACTATCAACTAATTATTGTTGTCGATATTTAATTTCTATTAAACATTTCCCTTTCTAATCGATAAAATATCTTATCCAAATACAAATTTTCCACCATACTTTTTTTCTAACACATGTAATAACACTGGATCCTCTTCGCCAGACAACTTCATTTCGCTTTGGTTAAGTCTTACATCCTTAAAAAAATTTTCAAAGCCTGCCGGAATAAATAAGATTAACAATCGCCCTGGAGTTTTTCCTGTTTTTTTATAAGAATGTGGGATGTCTTTTTCAAATTTTAGGACCGCCCCTTGATTTCCCACTATTTTCTCATTACCATATCTAAATGAAAAGTTTCCTTCCAAGATATAGATTATCAGGGTTTCTCTACTGTGCAGATGTAAAGGTATTTCATTTTCTTTTTCTGCCGAGAATAGTATTTCGAGTAATGAATATTTTCCTCCTGTTTTATTACCTGATAATACTATTCTAAAATCTAAACCATCTAGATCATATTGTTGAAATGATCTATCATCATCCTTTGAATCATGTGATAAGACCTTGGAATTATTTACATTCATGACCATTATCTCGCAATATGATGATATAAATATATGTAAAACTTGCAATATCAAATTTTCCCTAGAGTTCATCTATTTCTTACATATGGACCCATATTGTCAAATATTGCCAAATAGGATAACTAATCTTATGAGGAATTAGAATGCATATGCATATTCTTTTCCATTTATGATGGGCCTTCTAATTAATGACTTTTTTTACAATCCCTTCTTTAAATCATCAATGGTCATTACCATATTCCAATGCACTTTCCCACCTAACATAAATAGGGGTTCACAAACTTTTCGGAATTTGTTCGACAGTGGTAACATCAATTACAAAAATTGCTGTTCTGTCTCCTTCGTAAACAGTAAAATATGCTGATTCGGCGTTTGTATTTTTAATGTAGTCCTCCATATTTTTTAAAAAATTCGGATCTTTACCATTTCATTACCTTGTGTATTTGGAATTGAAACTCGTATTAAAAATCTCATTAACAATGACTTTAAACACCGTATTTATAAATATTTTAGATAATCCCAAATATCTGAATATGTAGACTAATTTCATTACAACTAAATTTGCTATTTGAGGGAGAAAATGATGTCCTGGTAACATCAGGTATGTAACACTATTGTTTCTTTTTTCCCATACTTCGAGAATAAATTTTCATATCTTGTTAAACTCTCCTTAATAACCTCATTTTCTGCAGTATACATTTTCATAAAATTCACACGTAAGACTAATCTGTTTTCGGAATTATAGAATCTAATACTATACCTTTTTCGACCGTCTTCACTTGATTCAATGATGAACTTAGCCTCCTTTGCTTCTTGAATATTAACGTGAACATGCCATGCCTCTCTTTCATCTCCTATAGTGGCCCATTGTTCCCTTATTCGAAACGGAGTCTTTTTTTCCAGTCTGACCTCTGCTATTGCACCATCACTTCTTATCGATAACATGACGTCATCTAGTAAAATTACATCTTTTACTAATTCTTCAAATGTAGTTCTCTTAGGATCATTCATACAAGTTGTAAAAAAGTCCACATTAATAAGAATTAATTATATTGATTACGATATGTTCTATATAAATACACACCACGAAAGAACAGATGACGCTATGTTTCCAATTTGGTTGTCTACTTATTAATCATGATTGGCCTTTTAACTCGCTTATCTGTGAATATTTAATCTTGTTGATTCTTGTTTTGGATTATTTATTATTATAATTTGAATTATCTAATGATAAATTCTAATCTCTTATGATCTTCGTGATTTTCGAGCGTTTGAAGTGCAGCTGATTTCGATGCAAGCTCGGCTGTTATGTACTTATTGTCATCGCTTCCTATCACAATGATATCGTTTTCTATGGGCTTTAGATTATCC
>JACDCB010000208.1 GCA_013694585.1 Candidatus Nitrosopumilus sp.
CGTCATTTCCGTCAAAAATGTCTTTCTCATCATATAAGGGGAATTTCTGATAGGTTAATTAGAAATTATCCCACAAATATCGGATAAAAATTATCTTTCTACCATTCCTTATCAATTACAGGAGAAATCTTTTTTGTTGGATGATGTAAAGGTTGCAAGATTCATCATTTCGTGATCCATGATGCATCACTAATTAAAGTTCAAAATGAAAATTATTTTGGATACATTTTTTTAACCTGTACTATCACTAAGGTAAAATGCATTGTAAAGTATACACATGAAACATAGAGTTTTTAAAAATTGCCTAATCATTAAGCATATTGCCGGTATATCATCCCTTCTTAAACTTCACAAGCAGTATAAGGCTTCCCGAATATGGATATGTGGGAATTACAGATATAGAGAAAAAGATAATCAATACAAGATTTTTTCAACGCCTCCGAAGAATAAAACAAAGTTCCAGTCTCTTTATGGCTTTTCCAGGCGCGTCTCATTCAAGATTTGAACACTCTTTAGGTGCCATGCATATTGCAGGTGAGGCTTCAACACATATTATTTTAAATTCCAATAACAAGATAAATTCTACATCCATAATCGACTTGATGGATTCAATTAACTGCAAACTCGAAATCAAGAAACAAATTCAAATAACAAGATTGGCAGCGCTCTTGCATGACATAGGACATGCTCCATTTTCTCATACCTTTGAAGAATTTCTAAAACTAGTCAACCCTTCTTTAGATTGGAAACACGAATATTTGAGTTTGGAAATATTATATAAGAAATTCACTAATTTACTTAAAGAATCCTCTGAAAACAATATTGAATCCCATGAAGTAATGGCATTATTATGCGATATATCACCTAATTTTAGAATTATCGAAAATACAAAAAAGATTCTAGAAGGAATAGGCGTAAGTGAGGAGATTATTGCTAGGATGGATACCTTTTTAGAGTCAAATTGGTATTTGAATCATCTAATAAAAGAAGATCCGTACAATGTGGACAGGTTTAACTACCTGATATTGGATTCTAATAGAACTGGGGCAAAAGAGTATGGTTTTGTAGATGTAGGGAGAATTGTTCAAAATTTATATTTCTTAAGAGAAGATAAAATTGTAACTGTTTCAACCCATGCAAGAGAAGCGGCAATGCGATTCTTTGAGGCCTATTCCCAAATGCACAGGTCAATTTACTTGCATAAAATATCCCAAGGTGCTGATGTACATTTGTCTTATATAATGAAGGAGGCCGCAAAAGAATCTGACTCAACCTTTCATAAACTATCCAATCCAGAAATGGAAGCCATACTAGAATTATCTGATGATGTCTTGATACATGAATTAACAAAAGTAAAAAATGAAAAAACAAGGAAACTAGTAGACGATTACTTAAATAGGAATATTTTATCTCTCGTTCATGAATTTGATCTGAGTGATAATAACAAGATTACAAGGATTATGGATTCAAAAGGATCAAAGGGATTACAAGATGAAATTAGAAAAGAAGCAGGGTTGTCTGATGATGGGGTAGTGTTGGTGATAAATATTACAAGTAAGAAGGTAACAAAACCACCTGTTGATGAGACTACATTGAAAAGGTTAATGTTTTATAATATTAAATCTAAAAAATTAGAATCATTGGATCCTGATTTTGTAAGACAATTTTATCCTAACAAGAAGTATCGAATTTTCACCGAAAAAGGAGACAAGGAAAAAATTAAGGGTATTATTTCAACGTGGGTATAGACAAACACGTTAATTTTTCTATTGTCCAATTTAACAAATGTGCAAAGTAATAAAATAATTATGAGAAAGTCCCTAGTGGAAATAACTAGATATACACTTTGAATAATTTTATTGATGATCGTGCAGAATAATAGTGAAGAAATTTAAAATGAATTGATTAAAAGCAATGAATAATTACTATTAATCAAAACTAAAGTTTATTCCACTGTCTCTTATGGTGTCTTCTACAGAGTCCATTATACTGCCACCGTCATTATCATTGTCGTCATTTCTATTGCTGTCGTCATTTCTATTGCTGTCGTCATTATCACTATCATCATTTCTATTGCTGTCGTCATTATCACTATCATCATTTCTATTGCTGTCGTCACTATTGCTATCCTCCTCAATTTCCTCGTCATCGTTAGTGGTGGTAACATCTGTAGCATCATCAGTTGTTGGGACGTCTGTAGGTTCTGTAGCTGTAGCTGCACTCACCTGTCCTGGACTGCTTCCTGCTATCTTGCAACAGATTGGGCCATTTCCTGTATCTTGGTTGAATTGTTGAATTTGTGCAAAAGGTTGTAATCCACTTGATACCTGACTCAAATTACCACTATTTGATGTTGAATTTGAAGACTCTGACATCAAGCTATAGCTAGATAACTGTGCTTGTGTAAAGTTAGTAGCTGTGATATTTACTGAATAATAGGCTTGTAATGTTTGAGGACCATCTAAACAATAGATTTTGGATGTTATTTTGTTATTTCCTTCATTGATGTTTGTATAATTACTTGATACCGTGTATTGCCAGTTAGAATAATCATTGTCTCCTTGTACTCCTGTAGGGTTAACATTCTGATATGGTTTTACATTATTTATTATGATAGAAACATCACAATCTGATGTTGCATTATCCTTTGAAACTCCATTAATTACAAGTGAACTGTTTGAATTCAACGGGACTAGATCACCTTTATCTGGGGAAATTATCTTTATCCCGCCTGTAAGCTTTGTAATATTTGATACTGTGTCAGAAGCTATGGGAACAGAAGTGTTGTTTGTAATTGCCGAAGTATTTTGCTGTGCTAATACTTGGACGTTTGCATTATAGTTGATGTTTGATAATAATAATACTATCAATAGTCCTGAAAATATGATACCAAGCCTTTTTATCATGATTATTTTGATATTTATATATATATTAAAGTTTGAATGGATTTTTCTATATGATGAAACTAGTGATGTGTTCTTATTAAGATAAGATTTTCTCTTTCTACCTCAAGTAGTCTGTGAGCATTTTTAAATCGAATAAACCATAAACTTTAACAATTCCGAAATAACATTATCGACGTGGAAGAAAATACTGACAGAAATCAAAAGACTCTGCTTACATTCTCAAACATCCAATACTTGGT
>JACDCB010000215.1 GCA_013694585.1 Candidatus Nitrosopumilus sp.
AATAAAATATTGTCTCTCTACAAAGAACAAAAGTATGACGAATCAATAAGTGAGGCCCGTGCAGTTTACCTAAATAGCTATGAAAATATTGAGATTCCACTTAGACCAATAAATCCCGATTTTACCCTTGACATGGAAATCAAATTTGCAGAATTAAGAAACCTATTACAACAAAAAGAATCGTATGAAATAGTTGAGAAAAAAATAATAGAATTACGAAATGGATTAGATGAATCTGAACGGCTTGTATCGGGTACTGGTATCATTGCTCCAACAATTACATTTTCATCCTCCATATCCATAATATTTAGAGAAGGTCTGGAATCGGCCCTGATAATCGGAGCGATGCTTACATATTTAGAAGCTTCTAGAAATGAGAAATTTAAAAAACATATCTATTTAGGAATAATCCTTGCAATCGGTGCTACCGCCATTATATGGATAATAGCCGACCACATGATACAAATTACAGGAGCAAGTAGAGAATTAATAGAAGGCGTAGCAGGAATTTCTGCTGTAGCAGTACTCTTTTGGGTAAGCTTCTGGGTCCTAAATAAAATTGAAACTAAAAAATGGATTGAATTTGTAAAATCTAAAGTATGGCAAGCAACAACTACTGGAAGTGTAATGGTTTTTGTGTTGTTATCTTTTTTTACTATTTTTAGAGAAGGATTTGAAACGGTCCTTTTTTATCAGTCTATGTTTAGCTATGCAAAATACATGGAGTCATATGTAATAGCTGGACTAGTAATAGGACTTGCTATTGTTATATTTGTTGCATTTATAATAAAAAAACTGGGAAAGCGTCTTCCACTAAGGGTACTATTTGGAATGACAATGGGGATAGGTGCATACATGTCTATAGCTTTTATAGGAAACGCAGTAAGGTCATTTCAGGAAGCAGACTATATACACACAACACCTATGATAGGGATAATTCCTAGATTGGATATAAATATAGCCTCAATGACAGGAATTCATCCAACATTGGAGACCTTTGTAGCTCAATTAATTTTATTGGGAATTTATGCAGTAGGCTCTACATATGTACTGATAATACTTCCAAGAAAGAAAAAGAAAATAGAACTATCTAGAAAATCAATGGCTGAAAGGTATAGTAAGAAATCAAATTAAGGACTGTTGTATGCCAATATCCATCATCACCGTGACCCATCATCAATCTTTTTGAATATTGTTCCAAATTAATAATAAACATAATAGAATCTAATTCTTAATAAGGACAGATTGACTACTGTAATAGCGATAAAATGTAAAGAAGGAATTGTCATTGCAAGTGATAGTCAGGGTACGTCTAATACAATAAAGTTAAAATCTAAAAAAATTTACGGTATAAACAAATTTGTCGGACTAGGTGGTGCTGGAGATTCTTCTCAAATAAAATATGTTGTCAATCAACTTGAAAAGGACCTAAAATCCAACGAATACAAGGAATTTGAGGCGGAAGAATTGTTGCAAGATATGATTGCCAAAACATTTGCAAATTTGCATAAATTCAAGAATATAGATCATTGTTCAAATTCCGGATACTATTTAGAATCATTTATGCCTTTTTGTCCAGATATATTAATAATTGCAAAAGTAAAAAATGAAAAAGGCGAAACATTCTATCTTTATCGTGGAGGATTTGGTGAAATCGGGAGATATAAAGTTAAGACTTCCGATGTATTTTTGGTAAGTAATGATTTTGAGGCAATAGGGTCTGGTTCAAATCTCGCTTATTTAGTTCTTAACCAACAAACTAGAATGTATTCTTTAACTAATAAAAAACTGTCCGATTTGCCACTAAGCATCTGTATAGGAATGGCATTGTATGTAATCAGTGAAGTTAAAGACATTGATTCATTATCGGGAAAAGATACACAAATTGCAGTAATTGATAAAGATGGGTTTAGAGAAATACCACCAAATGATCAACCCAATTATTATGATACTATGGTTGAGTATTTGACCAGTTTAATAAAGGATTTATCAAATAACGGCAAAATGAAAGAAATGGTTAAAATGATGTTATCGGTAAGTCAAACAACTATTCTATGAGCAATTTTTTGATTTGACTCTTTTATAATCTTTTCTCATTCAAAACGGTTTAACCTTCTATTCTCCTTGGAATTTAGTTTAGGTAGGAATAGTTGTATGATTAATATCAAGTTTGTAACTTGACATAATAAAATAATTTTTATGTAATTTTTAATTGATTATAAATTTAATAGTTATTTACATATGTAAAATCTAACAATTTTGAAATCACAAAACGAGTTATCTTATTACCTCACTGATCTAATATCTGCTCTTTGTTTTGGCCATTAAATATAAAACATTTATGGTACAAATGACAAAGTGAATTGATATTCTCAATCATAAATCTATAACCACAATTAGTTCCTTGTATCAATTTACTTAATATCTGTCGTATGTAAAGCTAATTACAATGAAAACAAAACTAATCCTTAGTTTCGGGGTAATACCGCTAATTTTAGCAACACTATTTTTGACTGTTGCTACTAGTATGGATGCAAATGCTCAAAATAACACTCAACAAGTAACACAACAACCGCTGACCCAAACCGCTGATCCTCAACAAATCAAGAACTATCTGAACGGGGCTATCCAAGCGTTAGACAGCGGTAATAATACACAAGCAGAACAGCAAATAGACTTGGCCGATGAACAGATGGAACTATTGACAGGAACTAACTCTGTTGAGTATGATGAAGGAGAGGAGAACGAAGTAGAAGAAGGGCCTGGCGAAGATGCAGATGAACAAGGAGATGTTGACGTGAACGATAAAGAGGACACTCCATAATAAATTTGACTCTAGGTGGATTATATAATAGGAACACAATACAACCTGAATACAACCTCTTTTTTTATTTCTCGCAGTTTACATGACTTGAAATTCTAATGATAGATCAAATACAATTATTATCTTTCCAATCCTGTTGAAAAATATCGCAACAAATAAGGTAAAAAACTGCGTGAAAGATCAGATCCGACAAATAATTAAGACCCAAAATCTGATTTGGTTTCCAATAGGCAAAGCAAGGCTTATATCATGATAATATTATTATATTGCACTTTCAGATTATCATTTATAACAAATGATCTGCGATCTACAAAGTAGTAAACTGTTGCATAGACTAAGTCATAACATGTTTTTGACTTTCCTTAAGATCTTGCTGTATCCAGAATTTTTGTGATGTAAAAAAAGTGATTGGTTTCTATTATTATTTTTCAATTAGGTACAAGATATTTAACGAGTGTTAATATTTCAGGATTGGATGATTCCATCAATTTGAACGATTTCTTCCATTCTTCAGTTTTATTTTCTGTGGATTCTATTGGTTGTTGTTCAAATGCTTTCATACTTAGAGCCTATCCCAAAATTCGATAGGATTATAGCTTGTTGACTTCCTTACCAAGGTATGAGCTGTATCCCTCAGGCGAATAAAAGGAAGGGACATCCCACCATACTCAAGATTCCAGATAAATTATGGGATGAGATTAGAAATATCCTACCCAAAGAGAAACCAGCTAAAACTATAGGCCGACCGGTTATACCATACAGAAAAGTACTTGATG
>JACDCB010000219.1 GCA_013694585.1 Candidatus Nitrosopumilus sp.
TAGAATGATTAAAAATAAATCCTTATCTAAATTTGACTTTATCTTTTTATTAAAGTTGAGTTTAAACGTGAATCAGATGCTTATGCGCGGTTAAGGTAAAGTTTGTATATTGATCCTGTCTCGTCACTGATATAATTCCAGTTTTCAGGATTGATGTCGACAACAGAAAAATATTCTTGTTCCTCTTTTGATAGTACATCGTAAATTAACTGTCCTACTATTATGTGATTAACTTTAGCATAAGTAGTCATTTTGGTAGCAATACTTATGGTATATCCTAGTATATCGTAAGACGGTTCCTTATCGGATATCAATTCGCTAGTTTTTGGAATGGTTTTGTAATCATACCGTGTTAGGTCGTTTACATTCTCTACATATGGATAATATTTTACGATTACATTATCACCGTAATCAATACCAATTCTAACACCTATTTCAGGATAATCATATTGACTGAATACCGGATTGAACCCCTGATTTATGACTTTAATCATATTACGGGCGCAATTTATTGCGTTAATACAGAGGGTATACAAATGGTCAAAACTAACATTAAAAAAACCAATTATTGCATCACCAATGTATTTTAAAACATATCCTCCATAGAGGCGGATGATCTTGGTCATCTCTTGAGTAAAAGTTTGAATTATTTTAGACACCCTTTCTATTGGGAGGTTCATGGACAATTTCGTAGACCCTACTATATCGATATTTAGGATTAGAAGTTTAATTTTTTCATTATAATAGCTGCTGAGAATTTCTTGTGTTTCATCAAATGGAGCTGTAAAAATGGGATCTGATCGTAAAGCTTTCCACATACTTGATTGGGAAGCAGTAATAATTTTTTGAATATCTATTAGAGCATCTACGTAAAAAACAGAGGCATTATGCACCTTCTTGTTGCCAATTAACCTGTTATTCTTATGATCTTTTTTTTCATTTAAATCCTTGATAACATCTTCAACTTCCACTACCTCTATATCTAACTGCAATGCGATAATCTCTGGAGGAATTCCGGAGTCAAAAAGATTGACAATCGTTTGATGTTGCTCATATTTGTCAATTTTGTTTATTTCATCCTTTTCTAAATTGTTTTCATCTGATTGGGAAATTCTCTTTTCACCTACAATGATATTAAATCATGGTTAAAAGTCTATAGCAGATTATCATTTATAATTTTTGTCAATACCCGGTGTTTCAATCCAAGTAATTATCTCTAAATCTTGCTTAATCGTGAAAAAAAAGACAATTTAATTTACCTAGTCAATTGCTTCTGACTTTTTATCGGGCCTTTTTGTTGTGGTGTCTGTGTCATTACCACCTACACCACCTACACCACCTTCATCATCACCGCCCAGTCTTTTGAGGGCAGTCAAAATCTCTTTCTCAATTTTATCTATTTCTGGGTTTGTATTTTTTTCTATAACGGAATCGTTATCAGTTAAACCTTTGTTTATGGGTTCGTCATAGTTCTGCTCATAGTTTATTGTTTTGTTCTGAGATGCAGTATAATCGGGATTGTTGCTAGTCGATATCTGTGTAGATGAATCCTGGGCAGGATGAAGGGATGATTTGGCTGAAGTCGAGGATACTGAGGTCGTCGATGCAGAAATTGACTCGCGTGTCGAGGAGGAAACTGGTGTTGTTCCTGGTATTGGTATGGATTTATTTCCCGAGTCTTTTGGTTTAGATGTCGTAGTTAGTCTTGCATCTATTATTTCAGAATCTGCTATATTTTGACTCTCTAAAAGGGGATCTTGTAATAGATTTAAAGAATCAGATTCATAAATAGTGGTATCTTTGAATCGGTAATAAGAGGACGGATTCATAGAAGATACGGAGTAATTGAATTTGTCCTGATTTGTGGATATTGTAAGGATTTGGTCAGATAACTCAGATAATTTTGATTCCAGATTGTTAATTTTATCTACTATTTTTTCATTCAAATCAATATTCTTATGATGAATTTTTTTTATTTTAAAGTAAGTAATCAATATTATTAAAGCAATAGCAATTGTTTGAGCAATAATTGCAACAATCAATAAATCAGATGTAATTTCAAAACCAAACATTTCAATATACAATAACGATAAAATTTTTCTCGCTTTTAAGTCTAATTATCAATTAATTGAGAGGCTATGTAGTAAGTAAACTTGTACGATATTTTGGATTTTTCTAGACAAGATAATTATCTGTGTAAGAGGTAGGAAATAGGAAATAGGAAATAGGAAATAGGAAATAGGAAATAGGAAATAGGAAATAGGAAATAGGAAAAGTAATGGAAGATTTAGGCATTCCACCGAATAGAATCTGTATTTCGGATAAGGTATGAAATTCGTTTAAAGACACTTTTTGCATCATCTCCACATCCATATTGGGAATAAAAATTGTTTCCGATATAACAGGATTTCGAAAATTTCTGATCGACTAATTGGACGTTCTTATATTTAATCAAGCCTAGGTTTATTTTGATCAGGTCTTTGATTACTTGTATTAATCCCTTTCTGGAAGCATAGGCTTTGTCTTTCTTTACATACCAAAACATCCTAGTTGGATCCTTGGAATAATTATTAAATACTAATTCCTTTAGTTTTGTGGACCTTTCAATATCAAAGTGTCCCAAAATTTCTATTTTTCTTTTAGATAGGTGGTAAATGGCTTGAGCAAATTTAGAGCAGGAAGAACAATAATTATCATATATTAGAACCGGAAAATGAAACTTGATGTCTTTTTTTTCCATATTTGTTATTACGCATCCTAACTTTTATTTTATTAACAAGAGTGTTTAGAATTCTTTTTAGAACATTTTCTAACACAATGGAAATCTGCAATAATAGTAATAGAAGTCTCTTCTTCTCTATTAGTATTTTTAAAAATGCACAAAAAATCTATTTATTTATTTAGAATAGTGAGATATCTCTACTCGTTTGAGGTTTGATTTAATGGATACTGTCAAATCCTATAAAACTAGTATTTCCTTAAAAACATACGTCATGGAGATAACTGGTCCATCCTCATAATGGTATTATTGAAGGGTCGTCATTTACCCGTCATTTACCGAGGTTTTATTATTGTGCGGTATGTCAAAGATGATTTTTTTATAAACTAATTGGATATCATAAATATAGATGGTAAGAAAAATTCCACACCTAGTAAAAGTAAAAGTAATACGCGGTCGGCTTAATGGTGTATCGCGCGACAACATAGCCTTTGATAACCAAATTTCCTTTGGTTCTGTCTCTAGTATAATCCTAAAGGTCAAAACTTCGGAAATTCTAGACATCGACCTCCTAAGAGAGGTAGCCTTAGCATTAAAAAAAGGAAATTCAGACCTAACCGAATTTGCTAGTTCTATGAGGTTAAGGAAAATGCTTGAAAATCTAGGTTTATCAGAAGAGCGAATTGAAAAATTTTTAGAATATTTGTCTGTGTTCTTTTACAAGAATGATGACAAAAACGTTGAAAATTTTTTGTTGCAACTAGAGTCGGTATATGAGATAGCAAATAATCTTGATCTATCAATATATAATATTCCTGAGGAAATAGAAAAGTTGAATGGAGACATAAGAGACCTGAAAAATGAAAAGTTTATCTTGGAACAACAAGTTGAGCAAAAAAGACTCGAAATCAAAAAAATCTACGAGACACTCGTTGATACGGGGTGGATCCTTCCTAAGTAACTCTGACCGTGTGCCATCATTGGACGACGATTTAAACTATAAAATCAAATGCCGAATTTGAAATTACAATGACTTTTTAGATAATCTTAATTCATAAATATCTACTTATCATAATTTATCTAGGATCAAAGCATCTAACGAATTATTAATTATTTGTAATTAACTGATCTATCCCTTAAGATTGACGGATTGGTGTAGAAATGGATGACCTACTAACAGACGTAATGAGTTGTCGATATCAGAAGAAAATATTTAAATTGAAAAAAACATTTCAGGGTAATGTGTGGAAGATTTTAATTCCAAAAAAAATCGCATACGGGGAAAATGCCGCAAAGGAATTTGATTACCCTGACAATGCATTAATAATAACAACTACAGAAAGCAAGATTTATGAAAAATGGATAGGGTATATGGGCATAAAAAATTATCGCATTTATGATAAAGTCACTCCTGATCCAGCGATTGAAACCATTGAAACCATAAAAAATGAGTTTGATGGAAAGAATGTATCATGTTATATTGGGTTGGGCGGTGGTAGCTCACTTGATGTATGTAAATACTTGAGTAAGATGACTGGAGTTCCTAAGATTCTAATTCCAACTACATTTGGAACGGGCGCCGAAATGACTACATATGCTGTGGTTAGTTTTGATCATAAGAAGAAACTACTGCAAGATGAGGCTTTCTTAGCTGATGCCGCTGTTATCGACCCGTACTTTTTGCCTGGCACTCCATTTAATATTATGCGTAATTCTGCATGTGATGCTGCAGCTCAAGCTTCAGAAGGGTATGATAGCAAGTTGGCAAATCCTCTAACAAAACTGTTTTGTAAAGAGGCATTTGATATTCTAGAAGACGCCATAATCAACGATAAGCCTGAGTTATTGCCTTATGGGGCTATGCTTTCAGGAATAGGCTTTGGCAACTCATCCACTACCTTAGGCCATGCCTTATCCTACGTTTTTTCTAACGAGGGTGTGCCACATGGATACTCACTATCTTCATGCACAACTATTGCCCACAAGTTCAACAATTCTGTCTATTATGACCGATTCAAGAAAATATGTCAAAAACTAAAATTTGAGCCTTTAAAACTTAACCAACCTTTGGATGCCGCAGCTGATGTTATTATGCCGGATAGGGGGCATTTAGATAACAATCCTAGGAATGTTACAAAACAGGACATTATAAAATGTCTTGATGAGATTGTAAATAGTAATCCGATTGCATAAAAAACTCGCTCGCTTTTTTTTTATTTGTTGCTAGGAAAACTATAAATTCATATTAATTATTTATCAAGTTATCTTATGACTACCATTAGTAAGAGTATGGACATTGCTGCTCCATTGAGCGAAGTTTTCACTTATTTTGCAAGACCTGAACATATGGCAGATCAATTTACAGAAAATATGGGTCTAAACGTAATTCCATTAGAAGTTAAAAATGGATTTGGAGTAGGTACAATTTTTAGAATTAGCGGTGATTTTGATGGCAAGAAATTAGAATGGGATTGTGAAACCATTGATTACATTCCACATAAAAAAATAGTTGCAAAAATGATTGAAGGACCATTTAAACATTGGCAGATTACTGTTGATTTTGATGAATTAGAGGAGAAAAAAACAAAGACAACATTAACCGTCGAATACGATATGCCTATGGGGCCTCTTGGGGGCTTACTTGATAAGGTCAAACTAAAAAAAATTGCTGAAAGAGGAATGGAAAATGGGTTGTACAGAGTTAAAGCGTTGTTGGAAGGCACGGGCTCGATTCCAGTCTATATAACTCTGGAAGCTTATAGAAAGGTCTTAAAAGAGAAAGAGAGGTTGAAGTGCTCAGTTTCTGAGGCAATTGTTGATATCATTAATCAGAATCAACAACAAGCTACAGCCAAACCAATCCAATAATTTTTTGAATCCATTATAAAACAAAAAGATTTTCTACTTAGTTTAGTTTAAATAGTGTTCAGATAATTTCATTTAAACGTAGGGTTCGTAGCTCAGCCAGGTAGAGCGTCTGGCTCTTAACCAGATCGAAAGAGGTTAAAATGTCGTGGGTCCGAATCCCACCGAACCCGCATCAATATTGGTCTTTTTATTCCACCCAGTATATTATATCAGTATATCAGATGAGATCCGTTTACGAATGGAAAAAATAGCAATTCAAACCTGGAAAGTGTTACAAATGAAAACGAAACACTGTTCTACCATGACC
>JACDCB010000245.1 GCA_013694585.1 Candidatus Nitrosopumilus sp.
GCCACAGGAAGATTACAAAAGTGTCGACTATATGAAATGTGTGATAATAAAGCATTCAGGTCTACAGTCTCCTATTTAATCGTCAGGGATTTAGTGCATGAAAAGGTTTTTGCTAAAGCCTTGGAGACTCTAGGGGTGAACTGGGGCAAATCATTACCCGTTCCAAGAATAGATACATCTAATATGCCCGAAGTTAGAGATTTGGAAAACAAAAATCTGCATAATCAGATGTGGACTTTCACAAATAAAGGAGAAACATCACTATTAGAAAAGATATTCAAAGGCGATTCTCCATTTGATGACGGTGGTACCCTTGAGGTAATTGAAGGATTCCCCGAAGGTGTGGAGATACCAAGTATGCCAGAAGCCCCACAGGAATTTTCACCAGGCTTGGATGCTGATCTAATGAAATTGGCAAAGAAATTATAAAAAGGACTAGCAAATAAGAGGATAGCATCAATTCATATGTTTAAAATAGGAATTGGTGTTTCTATACTCGTTAAAGTCCTGTACCTCTATAAGATAAAATAGTCATCATTATTCCTACTATATTATATATTTCCTGAAATATTTTATGTCGATTGCATCCCATCATTATTGAAATACTAGCTTACCAAGTTAAGCAAATTAGTGTCTAGAATTTATGCAAAAGTATTTCCAGATGTTTACCAGCAAAGAGGACAAATCTTAGAGAACTTGTCTATTATTTATACTATAATAAATAATAAAAGATGAAATTAATGGACTGTACAGATGGCATCATAAAAAAATTTACTGAGTTTGAGGATGCCATGAAAACCTGCCTACCCAAAGTAGAGAGAAAATTAATCATGGAATTATTACAAACTTTAAAGGAAGATGATTATCCGGGGTACACGCTTCAGGTCTTTTTAAAAGAGGGTGCTGATACGGACACTTTCCGCGAGACAATTATTAAAGATTTTGGAGTAGTTCCGGCGTCTCATAAGGATGAAGAATATGGGGAGCATGCCGCTATAGAGCATCGTGTGAATTTTGAAACCTTACGCTATCTTAGTAATTTTGACGAGGTAATTGAAATTGGAGGCTCGAGAGCCGGTGGTGGAAGGGCTTCGATAGGTCCTAGGTTAGAAAGAGATACAGAGGATAAACTTTCAAAAACTACCAAATAGTATTTACACGGTTCCATTCATCAAATTATTTTTATCCATAGTTCTTACAGTGCTAGTAGAAATTAAATCATAACAAGTAGTGGTTAATATCCAAGAATTGCTTAGTAGTTATCGTTTCTTATTCATACTACCAACAGAGATCATAATAGCAGTTGTAACAAAGCAGAGACAGCATTTATGATAAATATCACCTTAATTATAAATTTGCTAATTTTTTTACATTTTTTTACATTACCGTAAACAAAATTGGTAACCTCAACTTATTAAAATATGGACCGAAGAAAAATAAGAAATACTCTAGTACTTTAAAGTTTGATTAAAGCTACCAACATATTTTTCAGTGCTATTGTTTACAGTCTGGTTCACCATAAAAGGATGTTGAACTTGTTGTATTTGAGGTGGAAATACGGGTAATGTATCCATAGGATTCCAATTCATTATGACCTTCCCATATGACTCAGATAATTTCGATAGCCATTCTTTTTGTTGCTGATCATTTAGAAATGGGAATTTCGGATTTGCTCTATCTGGAGAAAACTCCTCTTTATGATAATGCCAATTTGGCTTTTCTCTATCTGGTAATGCTTGATATATTTTAGAGTCAATCATATACTCTACTCCTATCAATGTTGCATTTGGAGAACTGCTGTCATATAGTTGACATACCATCATAATTTTATCGTTAGGCTTACAGAAATGATACACTCTAAGAGTAGGATCGTCAAATACGTGTCGAACCGCAGTTAACGGACCTGTCGGTGGACCGCCATAACCATCAACTGGTTTTGTAGTATTAGCAGAAGTAGCATTAGCCTGAGTAGCGTTCATAGGAGTAGTAGTAGTATTATTATTAGCTTGTCCGAAGACTTTTAGAGCATTATATTGCTCTATTGAAAATGCGATAACGTAAATTCCGCTAATAAGAAGAATCGATATTGCAATTGACATTCCCTTCTTACTTGATTGCGATGTAAGACCCGGTATTTTCGTTTTACTCATGCAATAAAATTTACAATATAGATTATATACTTGATAATTTTTCTTTGTTTGCCTCCTTCTCAGGACATCTCCTAGTTTTGATAAATGTATTTTGTTTATCTTGTTTAATTTCATATAAAAGATGAAACAATGTTCTCTACCACCATTCTGTCCATATAGTGCATATTTATCTACGGCAGAGGTTTTTCCTACATGAAATTCATTAATGTAAGTTGATTCTCATTACACACTTTAAGCTTGGTTTTTGCCATGTGCCTATTTTCATCTAGGTGGGGGAAATCGAACAACATGCCTTTCTCTATTACCTTTTCCTCTAGATTTTTCAGCATAGTACCTGCGTAAGTTTTATCCACATGTAGATTATAACCCGGTCTCATGGGTTCCTTAAAATTATAAAGTGTGATATAATCTCTGATGACTTCGGTTTCTTCCTTGTTTAATAGTTTGATTACAATTTTCATTCTTTCCCAAATATCCGATCTAAGTCTTAAAGGGGCACCAAAAACGTAACGAACGCCGGACTTTAAGCAATTTTCTACTATTGATTCGATTTCGCTTGATGAGTCTGTAATTAAAGGAAGAATAGGATCGATATTTACAGCACAGCGAATTCCACAATCACTAAACTTTTTTATCACTTTAAAAAGGACAAATGAGGGTGGAGTCCCAGGTTCTATTATTCGTCGTATATTTTCATTACAAGTTGTAATTGACCACACTAGAAAGCAATTATGTTTGTATTGTTTATGGAGTTGTAGATCTCTTGATATTAGCGCAGATTTTGTGAATATATAATAAGGTATATTGTATTTCTGCAAAACTTTAACACATTTTCTTGTTAATTCAAACTTTAGTTCTGCTGGTTGGTATGCATCGGTGGCTGAGGAAATCATGACAGGTTGTACGACTTTTGACTTCCAAGATCGTAACTGATTTTCTAATATTTCAGGTGCATTACTTTTTGCATAAATTTTATCATAAAATTCTGGCGACCATTCATAGGTAGCATAACAGTATCCACATCTGTGTTGGCATCCTTGGTATAGGTTTAAGGTGTTACCCCTGTGGTTATCCACAGTAAAGGGATGGAGAATGGATTTACTCTTCTTGCTGTCAAACACAGGTGCACTTTTGCTATACCAAGAATCCATTATAATGATTTTAGATATCGTTTAACAGATAATTAAATTTATGTAGTTCTAGTTAGAAGCAATTATACTGATTCTGTAGACTATGCCTGTCCTATCCTCGAAGTCCTAAGAATTTTATGACAGAATAAAACAGCGAAATTTATTGTTTGTATATGCTTGATGATAAAGTGTAGAAACGTCACTGAATTAATACTGTACGCAATTGTGAAAGCTTAAATGGCATAACAAGGATGTCTTTGTCATCAATTGCCGTGGAGTTCAAAGCCTCTTCTGGCAATTCTTTTTTCATTTGGGTCGTTAGCAAAACTATCCGTTGATT
>JACDCB010000255.1 GCA_013694585.1 Candidatus Nitrosopumilus sp.
TTAATATAGTATAATATTATAGTATAATAATGTCTGAAACTAAAAACGTCACTTCAAATTATGAAAATATAATAAATTGGCTCAAAAAGGATCCAGTTTGTAACGTGGAAGAAACAGTAGATGATGATAGCACAGTATCCATTATTAATACAAGTTATTTCGAAGATTTCAAAATCGGTGTTTATATTTATAAAACTGACGTAGGTAGGATTGAAATCATATCTAGGCCTCGTCTTTTAAGTCAAGATGGAAAAATTTTACAGAAAGGGAATGATAGTGTAATTAATGATTTTCAGACACAACTGACAATGGATCTGCTAAAGGTGGGTATGTTTTGTTCCTTGCAAACAAACAAAGAGGGTAATTCCATTGGGCTCACATTGATATATCCTTTGTTTTTCGATAATCTGACACGGGAATTATTTATGCAGGCTGTTCATACAGTTGCTAGAGCATGTCTTATAACCGCTCTAGAATTTGATAAATTCGTGCTAGATTACCAAGAATAGGCTGAAAATTTGGGATTTTGGTTTTTCTCGATCCTAAAGTAAAACAAATAATAAGACGAACGATTTTTTTGTCAAGTTATTTTGCAACATATATCGATAACAATATATTCAGCATAATCATTTCCTTAAAATTTAATGATATACTTGTAAGCGATCATCTCTTGTTGATTCCCGTTCTTGAAACATGACGTATTTACTGTAGATTATTTGGTCTTTGGGATTCCTGACTAAATGAAGGTATTATCTCAGGGCTTTCTGTAAATTTAATGTATCTTAGAAGAACGCTCCTCTAATTTTACTATAAATTTGCTAGACGTGTTCATGCATTTAAATTTAACATAATTGAATGTTCTTGATATCAGATTAACTTTTGTAAAAAAAAGAAAAAAGGCTCAGTCTTATCTTTGTGCTAATGCGTTATTGCCCGTATTGACCTGATTTTGGAGGTTAATGTTGTTGCCAGAGCCTACGGTATTCCCGCCTGAAACGACTTGGCTGTTTTGACTAGAGGATTGTGATTGACCTATTCCTTGGCTAGCTTTGTTACCACCCTTTCCATTTCCGTCTTGTGCTAATGCATTGTTTCCACTGTTTTGTTGGTTTTGTAAACTGAGGTTGTTACATGAAGCACTAGTACTACCACCAGAAACACATTGTGATTTTTGGCTAGAGGATTGTGATTGACCTATTCCTTGACTAGCTTTGTTACCATTACCATTGTCGTCATCGCTGTGATTTTTAAAGTATTTTTTGCACCAGTTTTTACTATGATCATCTCTACAATCATCCCAGTCATCGTATTTTTGTTTGGCCAGTACGTTATTGATCCCTGAGATAGATGGACCCAATATCATTACTGTCGCAAATACTGCTACAAGTAATAATGCAGTTTTTTTGGTATGGTTTAACGTTAACATTTTAGTCTTATATTGTATATTATAAAAATATGATATAACAATTTGTTAAGATTATCAGAGTAATTATTTCTGTATCAAATATTCATTATTTTCTTATGGAATACTTTTAGAAAATCTTTAAATAATACCACGTAAAGAAAGTCAAGCGGAAGCAGCAAAATTCCGAAAGCATTAGAAAATAAGTCATCGCATTAGTTTCTATCTTGTCATTTTATCATTTTAGACATCCAGGATGACGCAATATTTACATCCGAATAATTGTGAACAATATATAGAGAATTACTTATACTTCAATTCCATCTAAATGCATATAATGGACGAATCAGAATTTTAGAATTATTGACTAGAACAGAATATTAGAATACTGGGACGTGAAAAAAAAGGCTGTGGCAATACTATTTCTAAAAAGAATGGTGTTTATTGTTGACCTGCTGCGTTGTTACCATCTTGTGCGTTAAAAGATAAACCTACGTTGTTACATGATGCGAGTGTATTGTTATCTGTTGCACATTCTGAAAATTGGCCTGTTTCTGATAATTGTTCTAAAAGTTGTAGTTCCTCATTGCTTGTTTTCTTCGTTGCAAGGGCCATATTATCTCCAAATGTTACTACTGAACCTACTAAAGCTGCTGCGATAAAGATTGACATGATTGACAATTGAATTTTTTTATTCATGCGTATATGTCCGTAGTATTCTATAAGTGGATTGTTTAATCAGATTCTGAAATAATCTTACTATAGTTAATTCCTATTTATCATATAGCAATTAAAGTTTCTTAAGTTATTGCTGTGCGGGAAGGTACTTGGTGCTAATGCGATCTAGTTTATTACATGTGACAGAGGTTGGTTCATGTTTCTGAATATGTTCATGTTTCTGAATATGTTCATGTTTCTGAATATGTTCATGTTTCTGAATATCTGAGATAAATAGCTGGAAAAAATTTTGGCTAGAATTTTTCCTCTTGCATATATAATAATATTTTACTGGCTGTTTGGAGATCGTGGTTTTTCCTTTGGATTAAATTTGAACCTTATCTCTCAATGCTTGTCAATTTTTCTCGTGACTTATCTTCTCTTCCTTCCACTACATCATTACTTATTTTCTCTCTAGAATTTTTCATGCTGGTTGTAGTCTAATAGACTATAAAACAACTTACATTTTGCCCTACTAAAAAAAAGGTGTATTTGATTAGAGGGATTATTTTCCCAGATTTGATAAAATCAATAACTTTATCGAATCAATCGACCTTAAAAGACCAAAACCTTCCCCTAAATTCGACTGTATATTTGAATTATTTTTAGATTGATGATGCTACTTTTTATTATGAACTAAAAATGCAAATTATTTCAAAAATCAAAATATTAAGATGGAATTTAAGAAACTCCACTAGGTTGTTTATGTTCTGAATGCTCAAGCTTCATATGTTCTTCTTTCTCATCCTTATTGGCAAGCGTGATTCCGCAAATTGGGCATGTGTTATCAGAAGATTTTTTGTTAGATGGTTCAGCAGATGTCCCCATATCAATAACTATACAGCAGCTGTAAATATAAGCATTAAATAAATTGCCAAAGATGAGCTACCCAACATCCAAATAAGTATAATTCGATACCAAAATTTGTTTTTTTATATTCAAGATCTTTTAATTTTTTTGGATGATGCTTCTTTTTTATATCGAAATTGGTTGTTAAATTCAAGTAATTCAAGGAATTCAGAATTTCGTGTTTTAATTCGAACCTTCTGATAGGCTTGCCTTCTTCTGCGTGTAATTACCTGGCACAATTCTATTTTGAAATCTTTGGGAGTATTCTCATTGCATGCGGTAAACCTCTTGAATGCTAGTTGGGTCAAGACCTAGAATACTTCATTAAGTTTTCATATTCTTACATCCTGATCCATTGCTTTAGCGTTTGTCATAAGAATATATTTATCAAATTTTTCAATCCAATTAGCGTAAATACTAGAGATATTTAGTTTTATATAAGACAAGGTAGGAAATTGAAAAATGGAAGGGATCAAAGATAATAATGATAGTGATTCTAATTTAGACCCTAAAGATGAATCAGGGATAACGAAAAAATTCTTAATAGAAATTTTTGGAAAGTTTAAAACTACTTCTACCATAGAACTTTCAAATTATGAAGAAGCCTTAGAATTATTTAATCAGAGGTCTAAAGAAGGTAAAAATCTGATACTTTATGAGATCCACAAGTCATTAAATGATGGATCGATAGTTAAAAAAGTCCCAGTGCTTAATACATCCAAGCATGCAGAGAGAATGCGAGTTCTCCAAGAGGAATTAAAGGAGTCTAATCCTGCAATTAATGGAACTGTCAATGCTCCAATCTCTAGTACATCATCATCGTCTCCAGATCAGAAAAGTAAAACTACACTAGGGACCATGAAATTTAAAATAATAATTCTTGCTGCTATCATAGCTGGCTTTATCCTAACGCTATTTATGTTAGATATCATTGCAGGTGGGGGAAGCGGAAATATGTCGGGTCATTTAGTTGCGTTTGAGGGATTGCAGACCTATCTACAGACTACAACAAATATTAATTATGATTACAACCATCAAGATTTAGTTGCGATATATTTTTTGCTTTGATTTTTAATCCTGTAATAGATCCCTTCTACAGGGCATATTTAGAGAATAGAATATTTTTTAAATAAAAAAAATATCTATTTCCAACGATTTAACAAGATTATAGTTGTATAATTAGTGAATATTCTTAAATAATCAATCAAAGACATGTGTTCTAAAAGATAGCATCAGCCAGTAAAACATAAAGACATTAAAATAATAAATAGAATCTTATTATAAAATCAACTAATACCTTTAGATATTCCAATCCATCGTAAATTTGTCAAATGGATAATAATTGTCTTTTATTCCCAATCATATAATAATAAATCTGACAGTTTAAACTCATGACTAATCTGATATTGTTATTTTTTCTAATCTTCTCCGTGGGAGGAAGTTTACTTTTAATAAATTATGATCCGATTTTTGCCCAAAGTACGGATTTTCAAATGCCATCTTTATCCTTTGACATTCCATATTCTGATATGCCTTCAAATATGCAAGACTCGCTTTCTGAACTTGATGAAATTAATGATGACGTGGACTCTCAGGTCAATGAAATCATAAAACCAACGTTTCAGAATCCTGTAGAAAAATCCGTTACTAATGATAATGATGATATTTCACCGGTTCTTGATTCCACTAGTCCTAGCACTGCTGACGGTGGCGGTGGTGGTAGTGGAGAAGTATATGTGGTAGATTATGAGAATATTCGAGTTCAAAAATTTGATAGCCAAGGTAACTTTATCTTGAAATGGGGTGCCAAAGGCAAGGCAGATGGTCTATTTGGAGTACCCCATGGGATAGATGTAGACAAAGAAGGGAATGTTTACGTAGTTGATATGGATAACAATAGCGTTCAAAAATTTGATAGCCAAGGTAACTTTCTACTTAAATGGGGCTCGATGGGTACTGGAGACGGTCAATTCATGCATCCTCATACCATAGTATTGGATTCAAAAGGCAACTCCTACGTAAGTGACATGGCTAACTTTAACGTTCAAAAATTTGATAGCGAAGGTAACTTTCTACTTAAATGGGGCTCGATGGGTACTGGAGACGGTCAATTTAATGCACCAGAGGGCCTTGCTATAGATTCATTTGATAATATATATGTCACAGATACTGATAACAATAACGTTCAAAAATTTGATAGCCAAGGTAACTTTCTACTTAAATGGGGAACTATAGGTTCAAAGGAAGGCCAATTAAAGAAACCTGCTGGACTAGACATAGATAAAAATGATAATATTTATGTAGCAGATGCGGGTAATAGTCGAATTCAAAAGTTTGATAGCAACGGTGAATTTTTATCAACATGGGGATCTAAAGGACCTGGTAATGGGCAATTGGCCAGTCCCCATGATTTAGCAGTAGATTCTCAAGGAAATGTTTACGTGGTAGAACAGCTGAATTTCAGAGTTCAAAAGTTTGATAGCAACGGTGAATTTTTATCTACTTGGGGATCTAAAGGAAGCAATAATGATCAATTTCTAGATCCGCATAGCATCGTGGTATCATAATATTTCTCGCTATTTTTTTCTACTAAAGGTTTTCACCGAAATACTTTCAGAGATTATATCGGATTCCTTTGTATTCAAGAGGAATTACATCTTAAAAAACAGAAGAGCATTAAATTTCTAAAAGAGTATTCGTGGGTCTAAATATGCCTAGGTGAAACTCTACATTAACTACTACATAACTATTTAAATCAACGAAAATAATTTTTTTTATGAAGTTTGCTTTCAGCACTAACGCCTTTACTAATTATCCTTTAACCCAATCAATAGAAGAAATATCCAAAATAGGCTATGATGGTGTCGAGATCATGTGCGATGTTCCTCATGCATATCCACCAAATTTGAATGAAGATAAAATTAAGGAAATCAATAAATCGTTAATAAATAATAAAATGCAAATTTCAAATCTAAATGCTTTCACCCTATTTGGATTAGGCGATACATATCATCCTTCCTGGATAGAAAATACAAAAGAAGCCCGAGACCTTAGGATCAACCATACATTAGATTGTATAAATCTAGCAGAAAAGCTTGGTGCGAAAAATATCTCGGTAGAACCTGGAGGACCCGTGGATCTGCCTTCTAACAGAGAGAAGTATTTGGAACTTTTTGCAAACGGAATAAGAGAGGTGCTTCCTCAAGCTGAAAAAAAACAAATAAAAATCTTAATTGAACCAGAACCGGAATTACTACTCGAATCTTCAATTGAATTTTTGCATTTTATGAAGGGCTTTGATTCTGAATTTTTGAAATTAAATTTTGACATTGGCCACTTTTACTGTGTTAACGAGGACCCAAGCATGCTAGTTCTTAAGCTTGAAGAGTACATAGAACATTTTCACATGGCAGATATAAAAAATAGAAAGCATTACCATTTAATTCCTGGCCATGGATCGATTGATTTTAAAAAAGTTTTTGCGACAATGGATAAAATAGGGTATGATGGATATATTACTGTCGAACTTTATCCTTATAAGACAAACCCCGTAGAGGCCGCTTCGATATCGATGAAGTATCTTAATTCAATTTAGATTCAGGTTATTAGACAAACTTATCTGAACGATTATGTTTCAAAATCCATATCTAAAGCTCTTCAGGATTTCTAATGTTTTTACGGTTCCACCAGACATAATTGTAGGTTTTTTGGCAGTATCAATTAACTTTGGTTTATTCATAGGCTATAGCATTTTCGATCTCGTCATCTTGATTTTTTCTTCAGTGTTTTTATATCTAGGGGGACTCGTTTCAAATGATTTATTTGACATCAAAGTGGACAGACTAGAGCGACCAACTAGACCTTTGCCCTCAGGCAGAATAAAAAAAACAAATGCATTACTAATTACAGTCATTATGTTTAGTTTGGGATTAATCCTTGCTGCATTTGTCAATTCTGCAGCTCTTGGGATCTCAATGTTACTTATTTTTGGTATAGTAACATACAATTGTAGAATCAAGAATGGATTTTTCAGACCCTATTTAATGGCCGGAATACGCTCATTAAACGTAATTTATGGAGCTAGTTTTGTATTTGATATTTCCATGAATAGTACTTTAGAAAATGGAGACTATTTGATATCTAATACAGGTTTTAGCTCTTATCTCTTGCTCGCATTGGCATCCTGCGCGGTTTATTTTCATATCTTTATTCTAACTTCCCTTAGTAAAAGCGAAACGACGCAAGAATTCTTAAAAATCAAAAACGGACTAAATATTCAAAAAATTCAAATCACCTATCTAATCTTTCTACTCATTTCATTATCATTGGCAATCATCTTAACCCCTCACAAATTGGATTTCTTAATTTTTATCTCATTCTTTCTGTTCCTGATAAATTTACTATTCAATAGGGCCTCCAAAATGGACAATAGCAAAGGCGAAGAAGTGATAAAATTCGTGGTCAAAAACATGCTAATTCTGCTTATAATCCTAGATTCAGCATTCATCGCTGGGGAAGCCGGTTTGCTCAGTGGGTTAGTTGTAGCGTTGCTTACTATTCCTTGTATAATACTCGGTAAATGGATTAGCATGACTTGAATGGATAAAATAGAATGGAATAGAGAGTAATTTTCTTCTTTTTATGTCTACAGATTACTAATCAAAAAAATTTGCATAACTCCATTAAGTTGCTTGGTTTACAAATTTTTTTAAATAGGTTCACGAAGTGTATATTACTATGAAGAAATCTATCCCTTTTTCATCAATTCTAATTGTATGTTGCCTTGTATCAACAGCATGCATCATGAACTGGTCGTTAGACGTATCAAACAGTCATGCTACTTCTTTCCTGCCTGAGAAGAATTCAACAATTTCAAATTCTTCTGGAAGTGATTTTGAAGATAATCCAGTTACTACAATTATAATCCCAAATGAAGGTTCAAATTTAACTGAAAATTCTGGTAGTAACAATAGTACTAATTCCAATGTCCAGAGTGATATCGAGCCAAATTCCTCATCATCTGTTGTTGCTGGATCAGACAAGGTGACAATTCCAAAGGCTATAGTTTCCACTAATGATACTCAAACCAAGAATTTTAGTAATGATGTTTCTAACAATAATATCTTATCTGATTCTCAGCAAAGAGGCCAATACTTGATTGATAATAACGGCATACATTATTACAACATAAATAATTGCAGTGAAAAGAAGTGGTC
>JACDCB010000260.1 GCA_013694585.1 Candidatus Nitrosopumilus sp.
GATCAAAAAAATTGAAGAAATTGATATGTTGTATATTTCAACGTTGAAAAAGTATTACAGTCTAAAGTCAAATCCTAGAATTAATTTTTATCTCGTAATCCACGAGTTTTATTGGAGTTTTATCTTAGGAGCTTTTTCAATTATTTCTGCATATTATAACTTGGATACAAAATATTCACTGCTTATTGCGATTGGATTTTGTGGATCTTTAACAACCATGTCTTCTTTAGCATTGGAAAGTACTATTATGTTTGAGAACAGAGAAATCTTGAATGTGTTCCTCAATGTATTGGCAAATGTGTCTTTCTCCATATTGTCGTTAGTTGGTGGCAGAATTTTATTAACAATGTTCTTGCTATGAGAAGATATGACCTTTAAGAAAATGATCTGTTTAACCATTCGAATGAAAAAAAATGACGTGGTGGATGGTAAAAGAATGGAAAAAAGAATCATTGATTTCTTGAGCAATGCCAATATTCTTGGTGCAATCGTTTGGCTTGGAGTAGATGGATTTGGTAGAAGAGGTAAGTCAACGGTACATTTAGAAGGACTTATGATAAATCAGCCAATGATGATCGAATCAGTGGATGAGAGAGAAAAGATTGAACCACTGTTAATACCATTAAAAAGACTAATAGGAGATAATGGATTTATAACACTTCATGAAGTAGATGTGGTGTAATATACTAGAATGTGATTGGAGCAATTAGAATTCGATTTATCGTTAATTTATTTACCACGTTTGTTGCACCTTAAGTAGTTGCATGGATTGGATTGGATTGGATTCTGGTATCGTTGTCAAATTTCTAATTAAAGAAACCAAAACATGTTTTTATAGTCTCTATCTAGGAGCGTAAAATATTACCGCGGCGCCTGCAAGAACTATTGTTCCTCCAATGATCTCATACCTATCAGGTTTTTTATCTATTAACAAACCCCAGATAATTGCCATAACTACGAATATTCCACCGTAAGCTGCTGTATGTGCATTTTGTAAATTAACTAGCATCATTTGTTTAAAGATGGACTTGTAATATGGGAGTGATCCCTCAATCATTACTTCTATATCTTTCTCTAGTTTTTGTGCTTGTATATTCTCTGGTATATTGGAAGATATTTTGCTAATGGTGGTTGAGGAAATCAAAACTATAACTATTAGTCCTTGGCAATTTAAAAAGAGTATGTCACAACCCATGACTACAATGGAGGGAATGGGATTTGAACCCATGACCACCTGCGTGTAAGGCAGGTATCCTAACCAGTCTAGACAACCCCTCCGAAAAATTATTTAGAACTGTGTTAATCCAGCGTTATTAACCTTTGTTTTATCTCATACTTTTGATCTTCTCAGCCATTTCAAACTATATTTCATACGTCTGCATATAGTGAGAACTCATGTGGATGGGGTCTTATGGTAACTTCTTGATGATCCTTAGCTTCCTGTAAGATTATTGAATCTATAATTTCATCATCAAATATCGGCTTTAAAAATTCTCTGTCAATATTTAATTCCTCATATGCTTCTCTAAGTGATGACGGTAATTGTCTAATTCCTAGTTCACGTCTGCGCTGCGGTGCCATTTTGAAAATATCTTCGTCTATTGGGTCAGGTATCGATGTTTTTTTCTTGATGCCGTCTAAACCAGCTGATATTACTGCTGAAAATGCCAAATATGGATTACACGACGGATCAGGAGCTCTAAATTCTATCCTTTTCATGTGTGCAAACCTTTCACCTTTATAATGACCTGGATTTCTAATTATCGCAGATCTGTTGCCAGTACTCCAGGCAATGTACACGGGTGCTTCATATCCAGGCACTAGTCTTCTATAAGAATTAGTTGTAGGAGCAACTATTGCAGCCAATGCAGGAGCGTGGTTTAATACTCCGGCCGCAAAATATCTGGCTAATTGTGACATTTCTGCATAGGAATCATTGATATCAAAGAATAGATTTTTTTCTTTATCCCACAAACTCACATTAACATGCATTCCTGAACCGTTATCAAGTGCGATTGGTTTAGGCATCATAGTTGCAATCATGCCCTGTTTCTTGGCTATATTTTTAACTATATATTTATAACTTTGAACAGAATCTGCAGCATTAACTAACGTATCAAATCTTATATCGATTTCGCATTGTCCCGCTGTTGCTACTTCATGATGATGGGCATCGCAAATAATACCAAAATTATTACTCAAAACGTCGACGCATTCATTACGATATTGCATTAATGTGTCGCCCGGGGCGCTAGGGAGGTATCCTTCTTTTAATCTAAGTGCATACCCTACACCTTCTGTTGACCATGGCGCTTCTTTTGATATAATATTATAACTTTGAGATCTATAAGGCGTCATTGTATTTACTTCTAGTTTATCAAAAACAAAGAATTCTACTTCAGGTCCCCAAAATGAATTATGATATCCTTGATGTCTAACATACTCTTCCGCCTTTCTTGCAATACCTCGAGGATCTTTTTTGAATTGCTTCCTCTTTTCTCCTCCGGATAATATATCACAAATTAGTCTGGCTGTCTTGTCTTCTTTTATCCATGGTATAATTGCATATGTAGAAGGGTCTGGTCTTATTATCAAATCGGATTCGTGGATCTCAGTAAAACCCCTAATTGAAGAACCATCCAATTTTGGCAATCCATATTCAAAATCTTCCTTTTTGAACATATTGGAGGCCATTGTAGTATGATGGAATCTACCAGTCAAACCCGTAAACTGTAAATCTATAAATTTAATTTCTTCATCCTTTAGTCTCATCATTATTTGCTCTGCGGTAAAATTCAAAGATTCAATTTTTCCATCTATAACTTTATAAGGCAAATGAAATATTCGATATAGTAAAATAAAAACCTCTAATTAAGCTTATCATGTATACAAATTGTGTAAGAGCTGATGGATCATAGAATGTCAACAAATTTAATAAAAATAGAAGAAATTTTTAATATTCTAAAAGGAGAAATTCATCTTGATAGCGGGCCTCAGCCTGTCCCTCACAATCTTTATCAAAATATTTCAAATCTTGTTTCTTTATTAAAAGAACAAAATGAAAAAGAGAATCTAGAATTGCAAAAAGAGAATGATGGGGCTACGGAGAAAATTTCCAAGCAAATTAATTCCAATTTAATAAACCTGGTTGTTAAATTAACGACTTTGATATTCGTATTAAGATGCAAGAAAATTTTCAATAGTTCAAAATCAAAATCACAAAACATATTTGAATATTCTAATCTTACAGATGAAGAAAAATACGTTTTTTTCGGAAATAGAGAAAGAGAGCAAAGAATTAACATAATACTAAAAATGCTGTTTGAAGGAAAATCGAAAACTTTGGAAAAGATCGTATCTTCAATAAATCAGAATTTTGTAATTATAAGGTTTTTAGATTCCATGGAACAATTTGTAGGCGTTAATATGAATAAATATGGTCCGTATCAGAGAGATGATGTGGCAATTTTACCTTTTGAAAATGCTAGATCTATAATAGAAAACAATAAGGCTGTCGAGATCCGTAAAGTCGATTAATCAATAAATTCATGAATTAATCTAGTTTTCATTTCAGCTTAGTCCGTCCAGCCCAGCCCAGCCCAGTTTAGTGCACTTTTACTTTAATTTTTTTTCTTCTGGGTTTTGTTTTATATAGTGTTCTGATATCTTCTTTGAATAACATTTGCTACATAAGAATCCTGAAATATTCCATTGTGGCATTGCCTCGTATTTAAAATCACCAATTCTGTCATTACATATACTACAGTTGATTCTTTCTCTCCCCTTCAGCATTCTCTCGTTGCAATAAAATATCTGAAATCAGAAATAAAAGTTATATCATTTGGATTCGTGCATCGATCGATACTTCTTTCCCGTCAATAGTAGATAAATTTGAAATTACCTTCTTTTTGGTTAAATAAAATCATAAAAGAAATTAATAGGGGCGATTTAATACAAGTTGTTGTCAATATGGCTACCGATAATACTGACAAGATAGCATTTTGTTTACTTATGGGGATGGCACTTATAACCGGGATTATTGCTTATTATTTGTTTACTGCAGCTATTCCAAAAGCAGGCATAGTCGATTCTATTTACAGACAAGAACTTCCACCGGCTCCTGTAGCTACTGCTACCGATGCAGCTGGGGGGTCATCATCGGAGGCTGTAGATGAATCTGCATTTGCCAATAAGGTTGAAGTGAAAATATTAAAGGGTTCTTCCACGCAAGGAAATCCTGCCTATGGACCTGATCCTGCTAGTGCACCTAGCGATGCATTGGTGACTTGGGTTAACGATGATACTGTTCCACATACCGCTACTAGCGGAACTGGACCTGAAGACCAAGAAAGCGCAAAACTTTTTGATACAAGTATTATTATGCCAGCTGCTAAAGCCAGTGTACCGGCAGAAAAAATGGGTCCGGGTGAACATGATTACTATTGCACTGTTCATCCATTCATGAAAGGAAAAATAACAATAACCTAATTTTTGTTTAAAAATTTATTTTCTTTTTATGCCTTTTTTTAAAAAATTATTATAAATTATTGTACTTTAATCAATTAATTAACCAAATTTAAACAAAATGTATAAATTTTATAATTATAACACTGTTATTTCGACGAATATTTATATTATGTATTGATATATAAAATTTTATGTCATTCTTAACCATCAAAGATCTAAATGTCAATATTGAAGATAAAAAAATACTTAACGGTGTTAATTTGGATGTCAATAAAGGTGAAGTTCATGCCATTATGGGATTAAATGGCTCTGGAAAAAGCACATTAGCCAACGTTTTGTTGGGTCATCCGCGTTATTCTATAACTTCAGGTGATATTTTAGTTAATAATGAAAGCATTATTCCTTTAAAAACAGATGAAAGAGCAAGGAAGGGATTATTTTTAGGATTTCAATATCCGACTGAAGTATCTGGAGTAGGATATAGTCATTTCTTACGCAATGCCTATAATTTATTAAGTAAATCGCTGACAGCCGAACAAAAGGATCGAGAAGTTTTCATAACAGTAAAAGAATTCCACGAATATCTAAAGAGAAATCTTGATAATGTAGGCTTAGATCCAAGCTTTTTAAGTAGATATCTTAATGAAGGCTTTTCTGGAGGAGAAAAAAAGAGATCTGAAGTAATGCAAATGCTGGTCTTGAGACCCAATCTTGCAATTCTTGACGAACCTGATTCTGGATTGGATATAGACGCTGTAAAGTCTGTTGCTGAGGCCATCAATAAATTAATTGAAACCGGTGCAGGAGTAATCGTTATTACGCACTATGCGAGGATTTTGCGTTTTTTGAATAAACTAGATAAGGTACATGTGATGTCAAAAGGAAAAATAATAAAAACAGCCGGAAAGGAGCTATCTGAGGAATTAGAGGTAAAAGGGTATGCCTGGCTAGGATTGTCTGACGATGCTCAAGTAGATTCTGTATAAAAGACATCTACGTAGGTTTACTGAGACCTTTCTCATCACACCACTCTAAACGAGATGAGTGAATGAAGAAGAAACAATAGGAGAATAGGACAGCTTAGCCATTTCCAATATCCAATATCTGCTGATAGAGGGAGGACTGGGGAAGTATGGTGTGGGATTTTTTCATATTTAGTATCAGACCAGTGTCTAAAAACAGTATATAAGCGCGATAATCTATTTAAATCAAAATTTGTGTCTTCTACTACCGCCATTTTTCAGTGCCCACTTTTTACGAGGTTTTGCATAAACTTTATATAAATGGGTGTAGAAGTACTTGGCAAGAAAACAGCTATTTTACTCTATTAAAAAATTTCCTTCCCTTTACCCACGAACCTTTACATTTAACACTTGGGCATCTTTTGGCCTATAGTATTATGGTTTATAGGCAGGTCATTGTCATTTGGAATAACTAAATGTCAATTGAGACGGGATTAAACTATTTATTAATTTAGAATAGCATACAAGTCATGCGAAACAAGAATAAAAGCCCTTCAGAAGTTGATAATTTATCTAGTATTAAGAAAAATGAAATTGATAATTCAAATAAAAGAGAAGAGAATGGTGTGAGCGCTACAACAACTACCAAAGATCCTGAACTATCGGATGCCAAGACTGATGAATCCGATAACAAAATTAACTCTGAAAAATTCTTTACTTTTACATTTTATAAAGTCGATCCCAAGTGGCGATGGCTAAATGAGATGGGCAAAGATGAATCTTCACGCGAGTTTCTTGAATTATTAAATGCTGCACGCAAGAGAATGAAAATTATAACTTATTCTACTATCGGTTTGAGACATGAGAGTGAATTTATGATTTGGACTATATCGCCATCACTAGAAAATATTCAGGTTCTGGCTTCAAAAATTTATACTACTATACTGGGAAAATACATAGAACCTACATCCACATATCTTTCTTTAACTAGAAAATCATCCTACTCAAATCAAGTTAAACTTGGGTTTGAAACTGAAGAGGAGCCATTGCAATATGTGGTAGTATATCCATTTATTAAATCTCGGGAATGGTATCTTTTGCCTTTTGAGAAAAGAAAAGAGATGATGGAAGAACATATAAGAGTTGGAAGAAAATACCCTGAAATTCGACTTAATACCACCTATTCATTTGGCATTGATGATCAGGATTTTATGTTGGCTTTTGAAACTGATAATCTTTCAAGATTTCAAAACTTAATCATAGACCTACGTGAAACTCAAGTTAGCAAATATATCATTAAAGATACGCCGATGATCCCATGTGTCTTAAAAAATATAGAGGAAATAATTAAAAGCCTGGGTTAAAAGCATTTTATTTGTTCAAAAATCAGTGGTTAATAATATTTATTTATAATACAATACAATTGTAAACTGGTGATTATATGATTTCTAATTCTTTTTTAGATAATGGTTTTAATGATATTGTAGGTTTCAATTCTAGAATTGTCCCATTAAAAAGATTCGGTCTTGATTCTGAAAGACCATATTCAACGATTTCCTCTGATACTGCAACTGCAACCCAAGTCAATAATACTCAAGAAAGTTTTAATGACGAATCAAAATCCCACACAAATTTTCTTGGGGCATTAAAAGAGTGGGCTATAGTTTGTAAAGCTCTAGAATCAGGTAATCAAATTTTATTATTCAGAAAGGGAGGCATTATGGAATTTCGAAACGGATTTGAACTAAAGTTCAAGAATTTTTTCTTATCTCCAACTTTTGAACATCAAGCTAAAGAATCAATCCGCATGGAATATCATGCAGCCCTGGATGAATTAAACAGAAAAAATGAGTCGGATAATGCCAAAACTCTGCCTGATTCAAATAAAACAACTGAAATTACATCATTTGTTGAAATAACTCATTTTACTGAAGTGCCAGATCTAACTACATTAAAAAAATTAGAGAATTTCCATATATGGACTGATGATTATCTCAAAACTCGGTTTGATTATAATCCAAAAAAACCGCTTTATTTATTGTTATTACGAGTATACAAATTGAATATTTCAATAAGAATCACTAACAAACCCGAATGGGTAGGCTGCAAGTCTTGGATTCAAATCGACTCACATGATCAAGAATTGACACAATATTTCGAGAATCATCTGCCCGAAAAGCCATTTGAATATTTAAAGTCAATTAGTAAACCTTGTATAGATGACGATAATTTCAATAAACTATCTGAAAAAGTGAGGAGTATAATTTAATGAAATATCGTAACTTAGGAAATACCGGAATTAAAGTTAGTGAAATTGGATTTGGAACATGGACTTTAGGTTTAGACTGGTGGGGAAAAAAACTTGAAGAAGATGAATCCATAAAGATGCTAAAACATGCTTATGATTTAGGAATTAATTTTTTTGAGACTGCTGATATGTATGGAAAGGGCAAGAGTGAAAAGTTATTAGCAAAAGCCTTTAAAGATATGCGCAATGAGGTAATTTATTCCACTAAATGGGGTTATGATATGTATAATGCAAATCAAGTAGGACATGGCGAGATTCCCCAAAAGCACACACCGGAATTCTTAGAATATGCTTTGTCAGAAAGCATGAAAAGATTAGAAACCAATTTTATTGATGTATATAGTTTGCATAATCCCAGGATGGATGCGATAGAAAACGATGCATTATTTCACAAACTAGATGAACTTGTAAGCTCTGGAAAAATTAAGAGTCATGGAGTTGCTTTAGGGCCCGCAATAGGATGGGAAAAGGAAGGAATTCATGCTATAGAAAACAGGAACATAGTTTGTTTACAAACTGTGTATAATATATTAGAACAGGATCCTGGCAGGGTATTTTTTGATGCTGTGGATAAAAGAAATAATTCAGTAGGCATAATGGTTAGAGTACCCGATGCATCGGGGGTTTTAACTGGCAAAGTAAATGAACATACGGTATTTGATAAAAATGACCATAGAAATAATAGAAAAAAAGAATGGATTATACAAGCGATGCAAAAAATAGAAAAACTCAAACCCATTGCTAATTCTCATGGATGGGATATTACTGAAATTTCTATGAAGTACATTCTATCGCAAAAACAAATCTCAGTTCTTTTACCAACTGTTACAAGTATTGAAGAAATAGATTTGTTTGCTCAAATTTCTGATGGTAATTATTTGAATGAAGATGAGAAACTCCAAATTGAACAAATGTATGAAAAAAACTTTGATATGCCTAAATTATTGGCATAATTAAAAATTTTTAATTAACAAAACCTTGTAATTTACTCGAAATATTTTACTCTTTCTTTTTTAAATTCTCTAGAGCTAAACAATATTCTGTATCTATCAATTTTAATTATTGCAGATATTTCCTTTGCTATTTTTTCAGCGGCGTCAATTGTTCTAGCATGAATCATACTAAAAACATTAAATTCCCAGTCTGGGTATATAGGACGTCTATAACAATGACTTACTTGCGGAAAAGATGCAATTTTTGATCCTATTTGATCTATTTTTTCCTCCGGCACCTTCCACACTATCATTCCATTTGCCGTAAAGCCTGCTTGCCTGTGCCTGAGAATTGCTGCAAATCTTCTCATGATGCCTATATTTTGATATTCCTTAACTTTGTTAAAGAGCTCTTCCAGATTTATTCCCAAATTATCCGTGATTGTTTTGAATGGTTCTCTAATTATCTCGATATCTTTTTGCAATTGCCTAATGTATTCTTTATCCACTTCTGATATTTTCTCTGCTTTTGTCTCCATTTTTTTTACTTCATCGGTGGGACTAGGTTTTTCAGGATCATCATTTACCATGTCCAATTTCACGCCTATTTTATACATTTTTAGCGTTGGCAATACTCTATATTTTAAAACGCCATCTAGAGCGGCCATTTTATCTAAATCGGTTTTCATATCTGCGTCCGGAGATACAGCTAACGTAAACCAAACATTGTATTCATGATTTCTTTCGTAGTTGTGACTTACACCTGGGTGTTTGTTTATTTCATTAGCGACATAATCTATCTTATTTTTATCCACTGAAAAAGCTACTAATGCACTCTTGTATCCTAACTTACGAGTATCAAAAATTGCACTTATCTGTCTAATAATTCCAATATCTTTTAATCTTTGAGTTCTATCGAGAACTTCTTCTTCCTTTAATTGGTATTTATTTGCCATTTCTAAGAACGGTCTTTTAACCAAAGGAAAAGACCATTGAATATCATTAAGTATTTGTTTGTCTATGGTATCTAGTTCATTAACCAGCATAAATGATATGCTATAAAGCATTCAACTAATTATTAAAATGTATCTTTAGAATTTCTCTACAATTAGTTGTATACTTAGGTTTAAAAATAAGAAGTATATTTTTAATAAGCAACGGGGCTATCGTCTAGCTTGGCAGGATACCATCCAATTTTGGGTATAAGCCCGGGGCGCTGGCGGTCGAGGGTTCGAGTCCCTCTGGCCCCACTGTTCTATTGCTACTTTAGTAGGATTCAAAAATAAATAAAAGGTGAAAGAAAAGGGTTGGAATTAAACAAGATCAAGATTTTGACACATATTCTATTTTTATATTAATATAAGATCAAATACATCTAGATATTAGCCATCAGGCATTAGCAATATAAGATGCAGAATTAACAAATGTATTTTTAAAATCAGAATTGAGCCGGCGCTACATATCAACTTTGTAATTGATCTATATTGCTATTTTTCAAGATCATCAAATAATTATATTGTTTGCTTAAATGTTGTAAATTCGCCTAGATACATAGGGCACTTGCGGGATTTAGTATTTACTGCAACGTAAGTTAATTAATTACAAACTCAATGAACGGATATCTTGATTATTATTTTACATCTGATGACATATTTATAACGAAAATATTAATTTTGAACAAAATGAACAACTAATTGAACAAAATGAACAAACTATATATTATTCATAATAGCAGATCATCAATTTATGACGGAGTCAAGATTTGTAAGAGAATCAGTGATCAAGGGATATCTCGATGGAAAATCCTTTGCTGAAATATCAAATGAAAACAACATTGCAAAAGGCAGCGTTTTTAATATCATAAATGCATGGACTGCTCAAATAGGAATTCCAGACATTGAAGAGATAAGGGAATTTTCTACAATGATAAGAAAATCCGGAATAACTATCAAACAATGTGCTCAAAGCTTTAGGTTTATTCAGATTTTGGCTAGTTTTGGAATCAGAGATGAATTGCATTCCAGTTATGTTGCAGATATAATACCAAGAAATAGAGATGAAAACGAAGATGATCCTGTAATCAAGAATAAGAAAAGTGGTGGATGGAAAAAAGATCATGCTCCAACTTCAAGAGATAATTTTTACTATTTTATAGAATCTATATATAATAACTGCAAAAACCAGGGTATTAAATCCACTAATGTCATTCGATGGATACAAGATTTAATTGATTTCGGCCCACTCTTGTACGAAAATGCCGGAAATAATACAACCGGATTTGAGAGGGATATCAATGAACCCAGTGAATTGCAAAATCTGAGGACAAACAATAAACCCCTTTTTAGAAAGTCTAAAGATACGAGGAATGAGAGAGAAATTCAAATTCCATTTATTTCTAAAATAAGTGGTTATATTGAGCAGAAAAAATTAGAAGTTCAACATCTAGATATTAACAATAAGAAATTACAGCAAGAAATAAGAGATTTAGAAGAACAAAAAAATACACTATTATCCAATATCACAAACCTCATAAGAAAAGAAAGCTTATCCTTGACATATTTGGACTGGTTTAATAGTTTAAAAAAAGAGTTATTGGAAATATATGGTATAAAACTAGAGGAAGAATTCAGTAACTTTGTAAAAGTATTTACTGATTTTAAATACTATGACTATGATGCACATCAAATAGTAAAAGAATACAAACAGATAGAATCGCTAAGATATGAAATGAAAGCTATTCAAGGTATTGTTGATTCAATTGTTCACACTCGTGATAACCTGCTAAAGGAGATCGAATCTTTAGAAGAGAGAAAAAGCTATTCAAGGCAATCTTTGGATGCTCTTCAAGAATTAAACTACGCTGGTTATGGGCTTAAGGAACTTAGGCAGTTAAAGAATACCGTTATTGAAATTGCGGTATCAAATGGTATAGAATTTTATGATGCTGGAAAGAAATTCCTTAAAGACCTTGAAAATCAATACGATAATAAACTCGGATTTGAAACCAAAATAAAAGAAGTAAAGACAGAGTTGAAAAAATTAGAAGATGAGGTGCCAGAATATAAAGAGTATTTGCAGGCGAAAGATATTATTAGTAGATCTTTACCATATCTTTATAAATTTGGTGTTACCGATGATGATATTATCAGCATGACTGATGTTGTAACCACTTATTTAAATGGTAATATCACTTTTAATCCTAATCCTCAATCTGAAAATATAGTTGATGAAAATAAATTAATAAAAATACCATATTACTGGAGATCGTTCATAAATGAAATAAGAAATTTAGGGAATATAAATTCTCAAATAACAAAGCAGCGTTCCTATCTAGATGCAATAAGAAAAGAAATAGATGACTTGAATTCTCAGAGGCAAAACCTTAATGAACAAACTTTGTTATCAGGTCAATTACTCAACTCTTTAAACGGTCGACTCTCCTATTTTATAGAATCCCTAAAACAAATTATGTTTTCTGTAAAAGAACTAAATAAAATGTTCATTGTATATCAACCTCTTTTTTTTATACATGTTACCACAAGCGGTGATTCAAAGGATGATAATAATATACATAAAGACGAATGAAAGTCTATAAGAATCATTAATTCTAGATTGATAAATGATATGAAAGTTTAATTATTAGCATTGAGATATAGTCAGCGAATCCTTATTTAGTAGCGATAGCACAATGGAAACCTCTGAGCCCATTAAATTTAGTTATAGTTGCTTTAGTCACTTTACTGATAACTATCGTAACATGTTTCGCGGTCTTATCAAAATGATCATTATCTGAATTTAATAAAATAATGCTAAATCAAGTATTATTTGTAAATGAAATATGGAAATGTTTTTTCATTATCGCTAAATACATAGATTAACAAGTTTAAACAAGAATATTATAAATGTGTAATTGATTGATTCAGAAAACAAGTTAGTTATGATTACTATTTTTTTTACTTCGATCTATTGAGAAAAATAAGTACATTTTATATGAATATTACAAAAATACTTTTTTTCAAATAATTATTGAATAAATACTTAAATAATTCGTTAATGAGAATACGTTGGAATAAAATGGCAGATTCGATAGTAGATTGGGAAAGCATTGTACATAAAAATGTGAGATCAAAAGACTTTGAAGATGCAGGGAATGTGGATGCTGTAACTGACGATTCTGTAATAATTACATCTCAGGGAGATCGTAAGGAATATAGCTTGCCAAAAGATCAAGTCGAGGGATACAATGGCGCAGAAGTAACTTTAAAAATCAGTTTAAGCGAACTAGAATCATACAAAGTCTAAAACAAAACCCAATTTTTTATGATTTAACTTGTACAAGAACTAGACAGTTACAGTAACTAGAAGTAAAATCAAATGTTATTCTGCTGCTTGAAAGTCTTGGATTTTCATATTTGTAAGATTATGATTGTCAAGTACAAGAAGTAGTAGTAGTAGAAGTCAATAAAGGGGTTTATCTCATTTTTGTATCAAAAAAATCTTTGAAAATAATAAACTACTATTTTATCAACCTAAAAATACCAACTAACTCTTTGTTTTATTATGTTTGGAAGGGGAAATAAAGATAATCCACTATGGAAATTAGAATATATTGATACAGTGTATAAAATATATGATTGGGATAAAAATTTAACAGGCTACTTTTTTCCAAATTACG
>JACDCB010000004.1 GCA_013694585.1 Candidatus Nitrosopumilus sp.
ATTACAAATTAATTTTTATGGCATTCATAAACGGGATGGAATGGATAATAATAATTTTAGTTATCGTTGTCATATTTTTTGGTGCCAAAAAAATTCCTGAATTAGCTAGATCAATGGGTAGAGCAACCAGTGAGTTTCAAAAAGCTAGGGTAGAGGCAAAGAGGTCTCTTGCAAATGAATCATCATCCAATCAAGATAAATCACAACAATCTATTGACAGAGAAAAACTGGAATCGATAGCAGAGACATTGGGGGTAGATTACTCAAATAAGGATGATCAGGACTTGAAAAACGCCATTGATGAAAAATTAAAGAAACAAGACGCACCAAAATAAATTAATAAATATAGGACTAAGAGATGATAAAAATTCAACTATTACATCCTGGAATGAGGACTTAAAATGGATGTAGGTAGTCTGATAGATAAATATGATTTGAATAATATTACTATCGGGGTCATGGGAAGCCACTCTGCTTTAGAGATAATGGATGGTGCCAAAGATGAGGGGTTTAAGACCATCTGCATATGCCAAAAAGGCAGAGAATTACCGTATCAAAAGTTTAGACGACTAGCTGATGAAATATTAATTTTGGATAATTTTTCCGATTTAATGTACGCGGAAAATCAAAAAAAATTACTTGACTTGAACTCGATTTTAATCCCACACAGATCATTTGTGGTATATTTAGGGACTGATAATATTGAAAAATTGTTAAAAATTCCTGTCTTTGGAAACAGGTATATTCTTAAGGCTGAGGAAAGACACTTACCAAATAATCAATATGACTTGCTAAGAAAAGCTGATATTTCTATGCCGAAAATATATTCAACTCCAGAGGAAATTGAAGGTCCTTCCCTTGTCAAGATTCAGGAAGCCAAAAGAAAACTTGAGAGGGCATTTTTTATAGTAACATCTTGCGAAGACTATAAAATAAAATCTGCAAAGAGAATTGAAGCAGGATTAATAAATGAATCAGACTTAAAGAATAACTCCATAATAGAACAATACCTTATAGGTACTTATTTCAATTTTAATTATTTTTATTCACCACTAGATGGGGATGTTGAATTTTTGGGTATAGAACGAAGGCTACAAACCAACATTCATGACTTTACTACCTCGATACCGGCTGCAAATCAACTTGAAATGTCAATTGACCTGCAGAATATAGAAGTTGGACATACGCCAGCGAGTATTAGAGAATCTCTTTTGGATAAAGTATTCAAAATGGGGGAGAAATTTGTACAGTGTACGATAAAAGAGTATCCACCTGGTATTGTTGGTCCCTTTTCATTACAAAGTGTCGTTACTGTGGACTTGGACATGATAGTTTACGATGTATCCCTTAGAGTCCCCGGTAACCCCATTCTTGCCACCACAACCCCCTATACTAAATATAAATATGGAGAAACATTCGGTGTTGGTAGGAGAATAGCCATGGAAATCAGACGAGGACTTGAGAACCCAAACAATCTAAAGAAATTAGTCACCTAGATGTCTTGTGGTAACAACCCTCTTTTTCTAGCAGAGTTAAATTATGATGGGTGGCATGGCAAAGGTAACCTTGACATAAGGCAACCCTATTCCACAGATTCAGAATATCTCGCCTTCCCTGCGTCTAGAAAATGCCTCAATTTGGCCCAAACAGGGGCGAATAAACGGTTTCCATCTGTAAAAGCGATCAATCCTTTTCGGTTGTTTCGTTTAGTTTTTCTATTAGAATTTTCCGCACAGCTTCACTCATACCCGGCAGGCTCTCTATCATGTTTCCTCCACCTTGTCCAAAATTTGGTGTTCCGCCTCCTGAACCACCTAGCATCTTTGACAGTTGGCTTGCTATCGTATTTGCCTTTACAATTTTTGTTGCATTTTTTCCGCAAAAGACAATGATTTTTGCGGATTTGTTTTCCATGATTATGACTGAAATATAAACGAGGTCGGGATTTCTTTCCGTTGAGGTTTGACCCACCAAAAGATGGAATTCGTCATCAAACTCTTCGTCTATTTTAAAATAATACTTCAGAAACCTGTCTTCATTTGATTCTGACTTGAGAACGACGGAGTCATTATTTATCTGATCCACAGATGCAATTGAAATTCTTCTTAAAAGGTTTTTAATCTTCTTCTTAGATTTGTCTGATTCATCGATATTTTTAGAAAATGTTTCTAATATTTTATCACGGTTTGTTCCAAGTTTGTTAACAATATATTGTATCTGGTTGTCTTGGTCCTGAACACGATTTAATGCATTTTCTCCTGCAACAAATTCTATTCTAACAACTCCATCCTGAATTCTTTCTGTTTTCAGTATTTTTATTAAACCTAGTTCGCCCGTGTTGAAAACATGAGTTCCTCCGCATGCTTCAATATCTAGACCCCCAATGTTAACGATCCTTACATCGTTTGTTGGAACAACACCTCCTTGATAAATTCTAAAGCCATAATTTTGCTCGGCCATTCCTCTGCTGTGCCAATTAATCATAACCGGTAAATTCCTTCTGACAATATCATTTGCTTTCCTTTCTATTTCCTGCATTTCTTCCCGGGATAAAGCGGAATGATGCGTAATATCTAACCTAGCATAAGTTTCGTCCTTGTATGCAGAGTTTTGCCAAACCCATGACCCTAAAACACTCCTTGATGCATGATTAATTATGTGAGTGGCAGTGTGGTTTTTCGTGATAGCTAGCCTCCTCTCTTTCTCAACTACGCAATCAATGAGATCTCCCTCATTCTGTTCAAAAGTCCCAACTACATGGTGAAACAACTTGTCTTTAATTTTCACAACGTTATCAACTTTGTAATCACCAATGTAACCAAAATCTGGTTCCTGCCCTCCACCTCTTGGATAAAAACAAGTTTTGTCTAGTACGACTAGATTCTTGTTAATTATTTTTAATATTTTCGCGTTAAAGGAATATCTGAGCGGGTCGTCGTAATACATTAAGGTCGTTCCCTTGCTACTATCGAGGTCGATATTATCATCCATATTGAACTCTTTTTTATCTCTTTTTTCAGAACGATTGGTCGAATGTAATTCTGAAAGCCTCGTGTAAAAATTTGCTGGAACCGCATCAAGAAGTCCGTTTTCAACCAGATAATCAGGAGTAACCCCATCGGATTCATACAGCCGGATTAAATCATCTAAACTCAATTTGGTTTTGCCTTTTTTTATTTTAGTTGAGATTGTAACAATCCTGTCTTGGGTTTCAATAAATCTTTTGCACTCGATATCCAAGATTTCGTGAATATCGTTTCTATAGTCCATTAATTCTGGGTATAGGGGTCGAAGTTGGTCCAAATGCAAATCAACAATGTCTGTAACTTTGAATCCTAGGCCTAGTTGTTTTAATAGGGAAAGCGTTCTTCTAAGAATAACCCTTAGATTATAACCACCACCAACGTTTGATGGTAATGATCCATCGCTTATAGCGAAAACTAAGGTTCTTGTGTGATCTATAATTGTGTATAACGATTCATATGGAACTACAATCTTTTGCAATTTTTCAAAATCTACGCTTAATTCTTGTGCTATCTGTTTTTTTACCTGTAGAACATCTGAGGTCGATTGCAACTTTGCTGAAATTCTGCTAAAGTAATCTGAAAGTATTTTGGATTGATAATTGTTGTTTCTATTTGAGGAAAATAAATTATCCATTCCGGACATCTCATATATCCTCTTTAGTACCGACTCAAAAGTACAATCGTAGCTGGTTGGAGTTCCGTTTGTAATCCAGGATAGTCTCTCTAAACCTGCGCCCATATCAATAATCTTATTTTTAAGAACCCTGTGATTTTTTTCGGTACCCTCGAATTCTGTAAATACGGCATTTCCTAATTCCAACCCTCTTACAAAATATTCAAGAGAGCTACCAAATGCCCCAGCACCTATCCATACATCCTCGACAAACGTAATCTCCGCTGGAGATATTCCAAAAATATCTACTAACAGCCCAAAATCCAGATCTATGCATTTATCCTTCCAGTATCCCCCATTAGAATCTGCATCACACGTTTGCCCTACCATACAAAACGAGGTGTAGTGCCTCCCAGTTATACCGACATTCTCAATGTCATTAAACCTTAAACACGTTTGAGGGACTACTAGGGGATTATGGGGCAATTCGAACATTACTTTACCATCGGCGACCCTTTGAAAATCTACAATTGAGGCTATAGTATAGTAAAGGTCATCTCTCCATCTACATACCACAGGATATCTGTTAACTATGCTGTGGCCATTTTTTTCGAAGTAATCCTTAATCTTCTCCCAGGATTGGGTATAACTAAATCTTCTTGAAGTCGGTGGATTTCCAATAAATGTATAGTTTTCATGATCCGGACAAATCGACCTTTGGGGAATGGCCCAAAAGAATCTGCTACAAACTGAGCAACTCTGTCGAATAAAGCCTAATTTTTCAAAAAGCGAAACTTTATAATATTTTTCGTAATCGGATGAGAAAAGTGAAAGAAGCTCGGATTTATTCAAATTAAAAATAATTTAAGTATTAAGAATATTAATGCTTTTAAATCATCAAAATGGTTAAATAAAACTATTTCCCTATGAAGAAATTACCTCGTTAATGAATTTAACGTATGTATCTTTTGGGGCTGCACCAATGGTTCTTTTTATCTCCTTTCCATTTTTGAAAATCAACAGTGATGGAATAGACTGGATACCATATTTCATTGCAATTTCTTGGTTTTCATCTACGTTGAGTTTTACCACTTTTATCTTGTCTGAATACGATTGGGCTATTTGTTCAACAACTGGGCCAACCATACGGCATGGACCACACCATTCGGCCCAAAAATCTACAAAAACTGGCCTGTCAGATTTTAAGACCTCTGAATCCCAATTTCCGGTTGTTACATGAATGACATTGTCGTTTCCCATAATTACTAATAAGGTTTAACCGTATTTGAATATTTGTTCGAAACTACTATGGGGATCTGGATACTTGATAATGGTATTAAGAGGTGTGGAATCTAATAATGGGGAATATAAAATGATTGGAAAGTTGGAACATTATTGGGTATTAACTGACATTTATGTTTGATATGAGCAAAGGTATTGAAAAAACATCTGATTTGAGAGAATTAGCTAATAATATGTAGAGTGCGATATGAAAGGCTTTGCTTAATCTCTTCATGTTGGAGCTAAATTCTAGATAGCATCCTAATCCATCTTGAGATATTTTTTTAGAATCCTATTTCAGGTGAGAATTGATTAGATTATAAGTTTTAAAATGTGTATCTTACACCAAAACCTTATGTCATCAGAAAAAATGCAAGGACGTCTTTTCAGTTTCCACGAACCTAAGAATCCACATTAGAACTCAATTATCTTCTTAAGCGTGATATCTTCTCAAAATGACTGACCAATCGAAGTTTGTTAACATACATAGCATTGATCGGAAATACCTCGAATTTAATGCATAAACTTTTTTCGAGGTGAAAAAGATATATTCTTATAAAAATTTGAAATTATTGTATAGTATTGGAAGACAAAATCATTGCTGAAAATGAATTGGGGGACTGGAGAAGGACTCATTATTCTTTCCAAATTTCGAATTCCGTAATTAATCAAGTAGTTACAGTTATTGGATGGATATCCTCAAAACGAGACCATGGAAACGTACTTTTCGTCCAACTAAGAGATAGATTCGGGGATATTCAAATTCTTGTGAAGAAGAAGGAATTGAGTGAAACTATATTTGAATCATTAAAAAGTTTGAAAGAGCATTCATCAATCGCTATCCGGGGAAAAGTTGTTGAACAAAAGAATTCGAGCAATGAATTCGAAATAATCCCTGAGGAGGTTAGAATACTATCTGTTTCCAATAAATCCGCTCCTTTCCTTACCCAGGCTATATCTTCAATCGGTATTGACACCAGATTGGACTTAAGGGCTATTGATTTAAGAAGAAATCATTTACAAAATGTTTTCAAAATAAGAAATACGATTTTAAATTCTATTAGGGGATATTTAAGTGACAACTATTTTGTTGAAGTTAATACGACCAAAATGATAGCTACTGCTACAGAAGGAGGTGCAGCATTATTCCCAATCTTTTATTATGATAGGGAAGCATTTTTGGCACAAAGTCCACAGTTATATAAAGAGCAATTGACCATGGCTTTTGAAAATGTCTTTGAAATAGCTCCCATATTTAGAGCCGAACCATCTAGGACAAACAGACATCTATCTGAAGCAATGTCGATTGATGTGGAAAAAGCATATGTAGACTATAACGACATGATGGATTATCTTGATAATTTAATCCGATTTATTATTCAAAGTATCACTGAAAAGAATCAAATGGAACTCAAGAGTTTGGGAATTGATTTGCCTAGTATGAGTAGGCCATTCAGTCGAATTACATATTCCCAGTTAGTAGAAAATTTGCAAAATAGTCACAAGTATATTCGATGGGGAGATGATATTTCACCAAAACTGCTCAAGGATTTGTTTGGAGATGAATTTTATTTTATTACGGATTGGCCCGCTTCTACAAAGCCTTTCTATGTCAAAGCGAAGAAAATGGATTTAATGAATGATTCAAATACAGGGGATGATTCCCGTGATTTGAGTGAATCTTTTGATTTAATGTATGGAAGCCTTGAGTTATCGTCCGGGAGTACGCGTATCAACAATAAAGATAATCTAATGGACAATATGAAAAAAAAAGGTTTAAGTCATAAAGCATTTGATTACCATCTCAGGGTTTTTGATTACGGAGTTCCTCCACATGCTGGTTTTGGACTCGGTTTAGAAAGACTGTTGATGGCCATATTAAAACTGGATAACATTAGGGACGCAACCTTTTATCCTAGAGATATAGATAGGTTAACCCCATAAGATAAATATAAAGTTCAGTTAGATCCCCATATCTAACCATGGCGATGGGTACTGATATTAAAAAATTATGCGCTTTAGCTAAGTTGGAGATACCTGAGCAAAACATAGCAGAAATCTCGGGAAAGGTGAAGGAAGTGCTATTAATGTTTGACAAGTTAGATGAATTCACAACGGAGGGTTTTGAAATTAAAAGCACTGAGGATCTCAAATTTGAAAGGGCCTTTGAAAACTTACGCGATGATAGACCTAGACCGACTCTAGAATCTTCAGGAAAAACTCGACCTAAATTAAAATTAAAGAATACCAAAGATGGTTATGTTCTCGGACCAAGGATCTGATCTTGAGGAGTCTTTATGAACTGCCAGCTTTCGTAGTTTCACGAAAGATTCAGGATCAAGAGATTAGCGCTGAAGAGTATATTTCGATAATTATTGAAAGGATAAAAGAAGTGGATTCTAAAGTAAATTCCTTTACGAGCCTTAATTTTGAAGGTGCTCTAACAATGTCGAGAGCGATTGATAAGAAAATTAAAGAGGGTATCAACACTGGTTTATTGACTGGAATCCCAGTAGGGATTAAGGACAATATTAGCGTGCAAGGTTTGAAAAATACATGCGCCTCTCGCATGTTATCTGAATACGTCTCTCCTTATGATGCCACAGTGGTAAGCAAAATTAAAGAACAGGGCGGTATAATTATCGGCAAATTAAACATGGATGAGTTTGGTATGGGGACTACATCTGAGTATTCATCTTTTGGCCCTGTTCGAAATCCATGGGATCTTGAATACGTAGCGGGGGGGTCTTCAGGAGGGAGCGCGGCCTCTGTTGCATCATTGCAAATACCCTTATCTTTAGGTTCAGATACAGGTGGATCCATTAGATGCCCTTCCAGTTTTTGTTCAGTGATTGGAATTAAACCTACATATGGAAGTGTAAGTAGAAGTGGATTAATTTCTTATTCTAATTCATTGGAACAAATTGGCCCAATTGCCAGAACTATTTATGATCTAGTTCCCATCCTCAACGTTATTTCTGGAGAAGATCCAAAAGACAATACCACCGTCCACAAAAAATACGATTATCAACTAAATACTATCGACAATCTCCTGACAAAAAAGTATAAAGTTGGTGTACTCAATGAATTTATTGACGATTCAGAGATCGAAGTGGCTAGAACTAGCCAAAAAAAAGTAAAACAACTGGAAGATTACGGTTGTGAATTAGAGGATACAAGGATACCTTTAGCTGATTATGCTTTGGCTTCGTATTATGTAATAGCTACAGCAGAAGCTAGCAGTAATTTATCGAGGTATGACAATTTAAGATATGGCTATGAAGGTAGCCCGGAAGGTTATGAGTGGAATAGTTATTTTTCCGAATCCAGATCGAAGTTTGGGGATGAAGTAAAGCTCCGAATTCTTCTAGGCTCCTATGTGTTGTCAGCTGGCTATTTTGGCAAATATTACGCCAAAGCCCAAACGATAAGGTCTATGATAAAAAGAGAGTTTGATATTTTGTTTAATAAATATGATATTCTGCTCTTGCCAACTATGCCTGTTTTGCCATTTAAGTTAGGTGAAAAGATCTCGCAACCAATAGAGCAGTACAATTTAGACGTTTATACAATATTAGCTAATCTTGCCGGACTAACTGCGATATCAATACCGGCTGGTTTATCTGAAAAAGGCTTTCCAATCGGCGTACAACTGATAGCAAATGCTTTTGACGAGCAAAAATTGATCGATGCGGCTGTTATTCTTGAAAGAGCTGAAGGTTTTGAGAAGTGGATTCCAAGGATATGATTAGTAAAATGAAAACAGGCCAAGTATTGAAAATTGGGTTAGAATTACACTGTCAGCTAACTAATCTTCAGACAAAGCTTTTTTGCGATTGTCTCTCAAATTACCGAAACTCATCTCCAAATGAAAATACTTGCCCAATTTGCTTAGGGTTACCAGGTACATTACCCTTACTAAATAAAAAGGCAGTCGAATTTGCTTCAATGATTTGTATGGCTTTTAATTGTAATATTCCTGAAAAGATTTCATTTTATAGAAAGAATTATTTCTACCCCGACTTGCCCAAAAATTATCAGATAACTCAGTATAATTCTTATGAATTAAGCAGTATTGGTTATGAAGGAGCTATTGAATTTGTCGGAGAATCAAAATCCAAAACTGATACATCTGCGGATGATCAAGAGAGGAGTAAAGTAAGGATTGCCCGAGTTCAATTAGAGGAAGATCCAGGAAAAATAACTTATGAAGAGGATAAATCCGCTGTGAATAATTACTCGCTTATTGATTACAATCGGGCTGGTGTATCGCTAGTTGAAATTGTAACAGAACCTGACTTTTCGAGTCCATTAGCTGTTCGGACCTTCTTAAAAGAAATTGTTAACCTCTTTGAATATCTAGGGGTTACTGATCCTAGCTTGGAAGGTTCCGTTAGATGTGATGTTAATGTTTCTTTAGGAGGCGGAAAGAAAGTTGAAATCAAGAATATTAGTTCGTTTAAAGAGGTTGAAAAATCAATTTATTATGAAATCACTAGACAAAAAACTTTGATTATGCATGATATTGATGTCAAATCAGAAACAAGACATTGGGATGAGAAAAGAAAGGTGACCGTCGCTGCAAGGTCGAAAGAAGAGGAAGAGGAATACCGATATTTTCCAGAGCCTGATATACCAAGAATTATTTTGGGAAGTAAATTCGTTTCCAGAGTAAGAGCCACTCTGCCTGAATTACCAATTGAAAGGTTAAAGAGATATACTGATGTTTACAAGATATCCGATCACACCGCCAAGATTTTAATTAATGATAAAAGAATAAGTGATTTTTTTGAAGAATCACTAAGATACTACAAGTCTCCAATTGAAATATCAAATTGGATAGTAAATGAGCTACTTACAAAAATAAATGAGAAAGATAGACAAGGTATAAGTGATCACAATGTAAGAGGTCTGGACTTTCTGTCTGTATTGCCAAGTCAGGTAGCCGAGGTCGCAAAACTAGTAGAGGAAAAATCCTTAAACAGGAATATAGCAAGAGACATATTTGATAAGAGTATCGAGTCAGGTACAAGTCCATTGAAGATAATCGAGAATTTGGAAATTGAGAAAATTTCTGATGAGGCGTCTATTATAAAGATAATTCAGGACATACTAAATTCTCAGCCCCAACTAATAGAACAGTCAAAAAATAATCCAAATGTCATCAATTACGTCTTAGGGTTAATTATGAAAGAAACAAGAGGGAGAGTCAATCCACAAATCGCTATGAAATTGATAAAGGAAAGTCTAGAAGCAAATTGATTTAAGTTCAATGTTTTACTGGAATTTAAAAGTAATAAATGATGAATAATTATAAGTTAGACTATATCGATGGTGCTCTTTCGTTGATGCCATATAGAGCTTGGATGTGTTATGGCTAGGATCTTCACGTATCATAAGAAATGTCAAATACTTGAATACTTGTTCATAGGATGTTTTAATCAAGGTGTGAGATATTTGATTAAAATATTGACTTCATGGGTTCAAGTAAAAGCATGTGACTAAGCTGAATTCAGGGTTTTTTCTTTGAAGAATTAACCATATAAATACCTCGAAGAATATTAGGTTAGCTAACACATGTCCATTTCAAACGATTTAGATGAAGTATCTACATTTATTGTTTGTCCTGGTTGCAAAACGAGGTCCCCCAAGGATTGGATAGTGAAACACATGGAATCCAGAACAAGGCCACGAGTACGAAGATCTCAAGTGTATTTTAGATGCGTTATTTGTAACCAGACCACAAAGATATTTGATAAAAAATTAATAAAATTCATAGATAACGAAGTCATGAAAAATGACGAATACTAGTTAAGTTGGACGAGGAAATATGACTAAATTGTAGATTGAGAAAAATGATATAAATCCCAGTCCGCATCTATTGATGGAATTCATGCCACAGGTATGTGGAATCACAATACCGACTAAAATGGATCAATACAGGGTGGGTAAAACACTACTTATTTTATTCAATTTAGTAAATATTTGACGTGCAATGTCAAGTAAAGTTTTGCTTTTTTTTCTTTATAGAGACGAAACATGTATAGATCTAATTCAGTTATATCTTTTAACAGGGAACGAAAATGAGACCACTCCCTTAATAAATTTCTTAGTAAATCCTGGAATATTGAATCTTCCTTAATTGTTAGGAAATAAAGGTTAAATTCACTTATCCATGCTTAGATATATGTAACACAATTAAACCCTATTTAAAAGGAATTGTAATATTTTCTTCCTGTGATACGTTCTATTTTATGCTTCCGAGCTCTTCTAAATTTCTCATTACAATCGGTAAAAAAGATCCTATATCTGTAACTACCCCAATCGCTTGAGTTGTTCCTCTATCCAATAATTTTGTTACTACAGATTGGTTAATATCAACTGCTATTACTTTTACAGATGCAGGCAACATATTCCCAACTGCAATTGAATGGAGCATAGTCGACAGCATTATTACCAAATTCGCCCCCCTCAATAATAACTTGTACTTTTTCTGAGCTTCAACTATATCCGTAATGACATCTGGAATAGGACCATCGTCTCTTATTGATCCGCACAAAACAAATGGGGTGCTGTTACTAATACATTCGTACATAATTCCGCTTTTGAGGATATTTTTGTCTACCATTGATTTTATAGATCCTGCTTTAAATACTTCATTTACAATGGTCATGTGATTGCGATGTCCGCGTACTGCGAGTGTTCCGTCATCTACGTGCATTCCTAATGATGTTCCGAGTAATGAATTTTCAATATCATGTACTGCTAAGGCGTTACCCGCTAAAATTCCATCTACAAAACCTAATTTAATGAGCCTTGCCAAGAGGTCTGACGCTCCAGAATGAACTACGACAGGTCCCGCTACGACAATTATCTTCCCATGTTCTTTTTTTGTACGATACAGGTCAAGAGCTACTTTTTTTGCGATTTGTTGAGTAGG
>JACDCB010000030.1 GCA_013694585.1 Candidatus Nitrosopumilus sp.
TTAGTATGTTACTAGTCAATAAAACCCATTTGAGAATGAAGATAATCGAGTCATCAATTCCAGTTAGTTAATCTCTGATAGACGCTTTCACTAAGTAATATTCGTGATGGGGTTAAACGAATTAAACGAATGGATTACAAAAACTAATGTATAGCAAAAAAATCGTGTAAACTTGTATGAAATTTCATATTCATCTCACATCATCCTACTAATGCTTTTCTCATTTTCATTTTGATATGGAATTTTAAAAGGAATTAACCGCAATTGATAATATATTCATCCTATAAAAGGTTTGTTTAATATAAAATAACAATGAAGAGAATCATTAACGTTAGCATTCCTATAATACTAACCATTAGTTTAGTGTTATTATTTAATACTGGGGGCTCTAATATCTATGGACAAATAATAGGTCAGGACAATCAAACCAATCAGACGAGCGGTCTAAATGCTACAGAGCAAGCTCAACAACAATTAGAACAAGCTAATCAACAAATACAACAATCTCAGGAGCAAAAAGAACAAGCCCAGGAGCAATTGAATCAATCTAATCAAACTCAGCAACAAACCAATCAATCTAAACAACAAGACCCCGAGATGAATGAAAAACTACTCAATTATACCAACGCAGCGATTCTCGCACTTAATGATGATAACACGACTGCCGCTGAACAACACATAGTTCAAATTCAAAATGCATTGATCAACGCCAGCGGAAAACAAGTAGTAGTAGTTCCAGCATCAGCAATACAATCTGACGAAGAAGATTCTGAATAAACATTTTTTTATTTTTTTAGTGTTATTGATTACTATATCTGGTAGCCCTGAATTGGTATCATAATTAATTTAATTTGGATCCTAAAGATGATACCTTTTGTCTACCATTGCATTATCATGTGAAGTCTTATTACTTACCAATTTCAAGACCACTATAATTTTTCCATCTATTTATAAGATGTTTTATAAACATTCATGTGAATTCAAAAATTAATTGGAATAATGTCATAAAAAAGGAAGCAAGAGGAGCAAATGATGAAGATTTAGGAGAGGTTCAAGAAGTTTCAAACGGTTATGTTTTTGTACAAAAAGGCTTAATTAACAAGGAAAAGTTTTTCATTCCGCAGGACAAAGTTGAGAGCTTTGATGGCCATATCCTCCGATTTAATATTTCAAAGGAGGTAATTTCAAACAATTATCAGAGAGACACATATCCAGAAACTTCCGCTCAGAGTGAGAATGATAAAACCTCTACCATGGTGGAACCCGAAAAAGTGACCATACCTGTAACCAAAGAAAAATTAGACATAACTAAAAGAGCTAAGGGGAGTCACACTTCACACGTCAAAGAATCGATGAAGGAAACAAGAACTGTTGAAGTTCCAGTAGTTCATGAGGAAATATCTGTAGAAAGAGGACCGCCTACAGGAGATCAAACAATTTCGTCTGAAAAACCAATAACTTCAAGACAAGAAATAGAATTACCCTTAAAGCAGGAAGAACTAAACGTATCCAAAAATCCCTATGTAAGAGAAGAGATAGTAATAAAGAAGAAGCCACTTACAGAAACTAGGCCGTTAACAGAAGAGGCGACTTAAAAAAACCGGATTCAAACAGCAAAATATAACTAACAACAATTATCAACTCTATTTACCGGCCGAATTGATAATTGATTTAAAGAATTATCTATGCGATAATAATTTTGGTATTGACATATCTTTCAATTTTTTACCTAAATCTAAATTGCACGATTTTGATTGATTTAGCAAGAAGGAACCATAATGCTTTTTTTGATGGTGCACTCATTTAGGCATTTTATTAGGTACAATGCCCGGTGCCAAATTCCAAATAGCCCGGCAGCCATATTATTGCCCAGTTTTTCATGACATATTTGTTATTTTTAATACGACAGCATACTTTCATGGTACAATAATTAGATGGCAACTCAAACCAGTAAATAACGATGCATTCGTTATAGTTATATAGTTTTTTCTCCATAATAATCTATGAGTAACGCTAACAATGATGGTAGTAATTTTGAATGGAAAGACAATAGTATAGATTGGAAGGATATCTTAAAAAAGGAAGCTAGGGGCTACAACAAAGGTGATGATTTGGGAGAAGTTCAAGAACTTGGCCATAATTTTGTAGTGACAGAAAAGGGAAGGATAAGCAAGCACAAATTCTATCTACCAAAGCATTTGGTGAAAGGTTTTGACGGCGAAACATTATGGTTTAATATAACTCAAGAAGATGCTGAAGATAATTTCAAAAAAGATAATCCTCCAAAAGAAGGAGAATATTCAAGATATGAATCAGCTTCTGTAACCCAACAACCCTCTGATTCAGATTCTGCATCTATCAATCAAGGAGACAATAATAACAGATCGCCAACTGGTAACATTAATCTTAATGAACGCGTTCCTCTAATAGAACGGGGCCGACAGATTTCAAGTTCTAATGCGAATTCTACTAATTCAACGACAGCTGTGGAAGATTGGGATTCAATAATTCATAAAGGCGTTAGAACGCTGGATGGACAAGCGATAGGAAATGTTACCGCAACTAATGCCGATTCCATAATCATCACGTCTGAAGGGGCACGTGAAGAATATAACATTCCTAAGAATGAAGTTGAATCATTTAATGGTTCAGAAGTCGTTTTAAATATCTCAAGTGATCGAATAAGTCAATTTAAGGTAAAGGTCCCTAGATAAACTTCAGGTTAGGGACATACCTAGATTACAGGATGATAGTAGGTGTCATGTTTTTTCCTTATTGCTCACCTTATATCGTGATATAATATACCCTATCAAATAATTTGAAGATATCGATAAAATCTTATTTTGTTTTGTTATTAGTCATAAAACAAAGGTCCTATTTTTGAACAATTAGTATCATATTCCCTTTGAAAAGATAGGATGTGTTGATACAAAATCTCTTCAATTAGTTTTGAAAAGACAATTTAATATTTTAAATGATATCTTCAGTTCAAATTCAAAAAAAAATTTAGTTACGGGCTTGAGCCATTCACTATATCTTTAAATCCCTCCATAATACCTCCAGTAACATTTGAAAGGGCTTCTCCAGTCTCATTCAAGGCGCCACCTAAACCTTCGGTTACATTTCCAGCTGCTTTACCAGTTTCATTCATAGCACCTTGGGCTCTTTCTCCTGTTTGATTTCCTTGACTTGCATTTTGAGCAAAGGCGTTTCCTCCTATGCTTCCTACCAAAAGAGTCAAGGCCATACAAATTGTGAACAACATTGTATTATTCATTTTTAAAAAGGAAAAAGTACTAGACTATAAACTTTATGTTTCTAAGAATTTTCTCATTTTCGAACAGATAAATGCTTCAATCATTGAAATGGAAATTCCTTCTCTGATTAACTCTTACCCTTTTATTTGATCCTAATACAAAAATTAAGAATATCTGTATTGTTTTTCTTTTTGTATTAATTATGGTAATACGTATTATAGGCCTCACTCTTCTATGCTAATTTTAGTTCAGAATCGTATACTATTTCATTTTTTAGAAGATGTCATGGAATCAAAACTCTTGCTAGGTCTACTACACCCACTAATTAGAATGTAGATTATTATAAATTATCATGACCTTTCTATTATATGGATAACGCTTTTAGAGAAAAAGGAGATCCCGAAGACGGCAAAGATAACCAGCAAGTGTATAAGGATACTCCTTCAACCAATTCCGATCTGCAGGATGAACAAATTGTAAGCAGAATTCCACTATATGACGAAGATTTTGAACTAACAAAAAAAGAAGTAGAAACCAATATCCAATTGGAGAAAAAATGGGTGCACACGACAAAGAAAATTGAAATTCCAATAAAGTATGAAGAGATCCTACTTAACGGTAAAGAATTCAGTTCCTATGAACAGAAAGAAATAGTAGAAATGCTGTCAAAGATAAAACATAAAATCTCACATGTTTTTCATCACGACGCAGAGGATAGCAAAAACAATAAGGATGACTCTCAAACTCAAAATAAGTCTGATGAGCAGCAGTCCGATAACCATGATCACCATCATGAAAATAGTGAATTAGATGTTCATTATGCCAAACAAGGTTCGAAAAAAGAAACTCACAATTCCTCGTCAGCTCCATCAGCATCTACAAACGGCACTAATACTAACCAATTCGAAAGAGTCATTCCTCTATGGGGCGAAGAAATAACCATAAATAGAAAAATAGTCAAACTAGGGGAGATCATTGTTAGAAAGTATCAGATTAGTGAAAATCATGAGATACAAGTTGAATTAAATAAAGAGAAGTATTCAATAAAATATCCTAATGGTTTTGATGTTCAAGAAAAATAAAAAACGAGGCAGTTGATTGATAACAGGAATATATCTTTTGTTAAATATCAGAATATGTGTCTACCACAAATGACAAAAATATCGATTTGGATACTTTAGTCGAAAAAGAGGCCATCGGAACTGATGGCTTAGACTTGGGTACTGTAAAGGAAATTGGAGATACCTTCGTTATTACTCAAAAAGGTTTGATAAATAAAAAAAAATATCATCTTCCTGTCACGTTTATAGAAAGCTTTGATGGGGATATAGTCAGGTTCGCCATAAATGAAACGAACCTGGAGAGTTATGAACAAAGGGAAAAAAATTCGTTTGAAGATTATTCTTCATTTAAAGCCTCCGATATGTCAAAAGCAGTTGAAACAACAATTCCTTTAATGAGCGAAGAACTTCAAGTCACAAAAAAAATTATTGAAGACAATGTAAAAATAATAAAAGAGCCTGTGAAGGAAACCAAAACTGCTCAAATTGAACTAATATATGAAAAAGTAACAATTGAAAAAAGGCCTATTAATAATGAAAATAATAATGGAGAAAATGATTCTGCATCAGATCTTGAAGGTCCGACGGATTCAAAATTCGAAATTACTATTCCAATAAAAAGAGAAGAACCTGTAATCACAAAAAGATCCTTTGTTAGAGAAGAAGTAATAGTAAAGAAAGAACCCATAACAGAAACTAAAACGATAACGGAAGAAATAACAAATGAAGAAATAAAGTATGATGGCCAGGATAATGTTGAAATTAAAGAGAAGATGCCGCTTTAGTTTTTAATTACCGTTTTATATTTAACAAAAATTATAACAAAAAATGGAAATATTTTGTTATCATCTCATTCAATGTTAATAATCAAATTCTTCTAGTAATGAAAATATGACAGAAAAATCTGGGCTCTGCTATGTTTACATATACTTCTATATTCAAAACAATCTTTTATTAAATTTATTTTATGGTTTATTATACTACTTTTAATGATATGTTGTATATGGTTTGTTTTCATTTTGTAATAAATGGTATCTAAGAAAGTTACTCCAAAAGATGATAAGAAAGGATTAGCATCTGCTGATAAGGAAACAAAAAAGAAGGTCGCAAGTAAAGGTGGAAAGGCTAAGGCCAAGGCAACAAGTACTAAGAGTAGTAGCAGTACTACTAAGAAAAAATAATAGTATTTGATCAATAATACATTATTCGTACTAAATTTTATTTATTTATTAATTTTGAAATCATGTAATAAATGACATGATCGGTTGAATAACTCTACCAATTCGATATTTCCTTGGGCAAATAAAATCATCTTTTCATCTTGTGGGTTCTATTAGGGTTTCTGCCTCCTCTGTTGTGGAGCTTCTGTTTTTATGGTTGTCATCAAAAACTATTTGAAAATAGATATTATATACACCTGGTAAGCTGCTGAAATAGTTCGCACTACTAGTAGTATCGTATGAGAATTAAAAGCAATCAGTAGATTGAAGTTATATATATAATTTATGAAAATAACTGTTTAAGTGATTCATATCTTTGAATGTAATCTATCCCTCTTGGAGATATAACATAATGAGGAACATCAGTGTATTCACTATTTAATATCAGGGTTTTATTAGTAACGGCTTTAATAAATTGATTAGATAATAATGATACTAATGTATGTTTGTTTGTTGAAATTTTATATTTAGTTAATGGGATAGGCTGGTTTTTTAAATAAAGCAGCGCATCATATACGCAATCATAGTAGGTTCTATACTCTTTCACTTTTACTTTTTGACTTCGAATTACCACTGTCACGCCTGATTCAAACAGTATAAAGTAACTACAAATCCTAATACATCAATCGATTAAAAATACCTACTTTTTATTATAGGTAGATAAAGTAGTAAATACATTGATAAGATAGTCAAGAAGGACAAAAAATAGTACTTATCAAGGCAAATTAAGGTTTATTCCACCTTCGATTATTCAACCGTCTGACTTGAAATATTGAAATGTCATAATTGAAATCATTACAACAGTATTCAATGAGTTTTGATTTCAAAAATTAGAGAAAACTGATGTAGATATGCAATGTTGAATAAATGAATTAAAAGGCAAGTTTGGATGTTTAATGAACTCAGTTACTATGAAATGGTTCGAGGACAAGGACAAGGGCATGAATCAAGAGCCGGTACGCTAAACCATTATTCCGAGGATCAGACGAGATATCAGGTGAAAGTGTGTAGATACAGCGATAAAACTACTGTAACCCCATATCAAGCCAGGACAGAGAAAAGTAAGTTTACACATATTAAAAATGACCAGCCAATTTCAAAACTAACTAATAAGACACGCATTCTAATCGCTGAATCTGACTCAGAAATATGTTCGTTATTTAAAACATATCTTGAGTTGGCTGGTGCCGAATCAATAACAACTGACAGTGGCGAGAAGGCCCTTCGAATTTTTCATGAGGATAAGAAAAAAGGAAAGAATTATGATGTCGTCGTTTTGGACACTCATTTGAAAGGTACCCGAGGCCTGGAAGTTGCGAAGAAAATATACACTAGTAGCCCAAATCAACGGATAGTTTTGCTAACGACCCAAATGAAAGAAGAATTGCCCGAAGAGGCTTTGAACTCCACGGCAATTGATGACAAAGACACCCTTGTTATGTCATTTAAGCTTTCACTATTACGTACAGTATTAATTCATTAACGTTTCTACACTTTATCATCAAACATGTACAAACAATAAATTTCGTTGTTCTATTCTGTCATAAAATTCTTAGAACTTCGAGGATGAGACAGGGATAATCTACAGAATCAGTATAATGGCTTCTAACTAGAACCACATAAATTTAATTATCTGTTAAACGATATCTAAAATCATTATAATGGATTCTTGGTATAGCAAAA
>JACDCB010000040.1 GCA_013694585.1 Candidatus Nitrosopumilus sp.
AGAAAACTCATCCACAGGTATTAAGTTAGTAGAATTCTGCATACTTGGGAAAGACACCTTACAAGCTTTTCAATATGAATTTGAAAAATCAAAACCACAATCCTAAAATTAGTATAATTGTCCCACAATTACATATTTATTTAAATTAGCGAAGATAGGAAAAAGAATCAATACCGATGAATTTTCCTTGTTGTTGATTAAAATACCTAGATCTGTTATCATTATTTTCTTTTCTGAAGATGCAGCATTATTGGGGATGACCTGATGTTACACTAAATTATTTATATACTCCCACTCATCTTTAATTTATCGATGATTGATCATATTAATAAAAAAACTTTACAACTCAATGGTTATATTTTTTTTCTAGTTTTGTTTATATCCGTTTCAATTATGGTTATTTATTCAGAACGCGTTCAGATTTTTGCTCAAACAGTTTCTATTGAAAATGATAATAAAACAAAACAAGAATATGTTAACAACACTTTATATATTTCAGGAACTGCTATTGAAAAAGCAAAGTCAGACTTGGTAACAATTTCCATTGGAGTAGAAACCGCTAACAGAACAGCGACTGATGCAGTAGTTGCAAATTCATTAAAAATGAATAATATTGTTTTTGCTTTAAAGAATAATGGTGTAAGTGAGGATGAAATTAGCACCTCTCAATATAGTATTAACCCTAACTATAATTATTCTCAATCAGGTAATATCCTAGAAACTACGGGATTTACAGCAACCAACACACTAAAAATTCAAAGCATGAACCTGAGTAATATCTCTTTATGGATTGATTCCGCGGTAAATGCCGGAGCAAATACTATTGGTGGTATTGATTTTCAAGTGTCTGAAAAACGACTGGATAATTTAAAAAATATGTTAATTGAAGATGCAATTGCCAATGCCAGACAAAAAGCTAATATCGCATCTTCCGCAGTTGGATTAAATATTATTGGGATTAAATCTATGATGATTGACACCGATGGATTTAACCCGCCACAACCATTTAGTAATGAATTTGTGCAAAGATCTGCTTTGTCAGACGCTCCTACTACACCAATAATACCTGGAGAACAAGAAATTTCAGTATCTGCACATATTGTCTATTTGTTGAGATGACTATCCAAAATTTCATTCAAGTCCCCATTCAGGATCAAGATCTACATTTGAAGAAGCAACCTTGTGAATTGATGACATGATATTTGAAGCTGTTGAACATCTGCCAACAGGAAGTAATAGTAACAATAACAGTTACAGTAGTAACATAATGGTCGGATATAATGATCTTCTCGATCATTTAAGGGTTTCAGACCACTTTTATGAACGGAGAACTCTATAGCAGATAAGGAATCTACTCATAGTTTAATTCTTCATATACCAAATAATCATTTTAGAATATTTTAATATTAGATAAACTAGACTTGATAGTTGTTGTACATGCATGGAAAAAAAACCACTAAAAAAATTGCGTTGGTAACAGGTGCCAATAGGGGGATAGGATTTGAAACTTGCAAACAACTTTCGCAATTAGATATAACTGTTCTGTTAACCTCTCGTGATACTACAAAAGGTGAAGTTGCAGCTAAACAACTAACAGACAAGGGACTAGATGTAATCTTTTTTCAATTGGATGTGTCAGATAGAAGTAACATAAAGGATATCTTTACCAAGATAAAACGACAATTTGGATGTCTTGATATTTTGATTAACAATGCTGCAATTCTATATGATAAAAATCAATCTACTATGAATGCAGATCTAGAATTGGTTAGTAAAGCATTGACAACAAATCTATACGGTCCATGGCTTTTATGTCAAGCTTTCATTCCATTGATGGAAAAAAACGACTATGGCCGTGTCGTTAATGTATCTAGTGGTGCAGCTTCCCTGCATTATATGGAGGGTGGAACACCCGCCTATGGTATATCAAAAGTTGCACTTAATGCTTTGACTAGAAAATTAGCATCAGAATTAGGACGACAGAATGTATTGGTAAACTCGGTTGACCCTGGATGGGTAGCAACAGACATGGGTGGTCGTGGTGGACGCCCAGTAGAAGAAGGTTGTAGAGGGATCGTGTGGGCTGCTACCTTGCCAAATAATGGCCCGAGTGGTGGATTCTTTCATGATGGAGAACCTGAACTTTGGTAATGATTTTAGTAAAAAGATAGTTCCGCCGTCTATCTTGTTTCCAATCCTACTTACAGGCACAAGACTGTTTTGGATTTGAACCTTGGAGCGTAAATTTAAAACGATTTAATAATGGATTATTTGGTTAAATTACTTTTGATGTTTATCAATATTTTATCATTGTTATGATATTTTTGATCTTCACTATAATACGCAGCGTAACACTTAAATAAAAATTCTATAAGGGAAAATATGGGTCGTAGTATTCCATCCTTCAGACAATTGATCGAAATTGAAAGACTAAATTGGTCTGAATTTAAAAAGGAATTACCATCTAAGAATGATAGACAAGCGTTTGACCTAATTTTTGAAAATGCTAGACTCTATACATCATATTTATCTAATGCTTGTAATCCTATCCCATTGGATTCTATCATTATGGGAACGCTTTTTCATAACCATAAGTTACTATCGACATTAGATGACAAAGAAAAAAGAAAGGTTATTGACAGTAATCTATCTCCAGACTTAACTTTTCAATGTAATAGCAAAACGAAAGGAGAAGACATACTGTTTGATAAGACCTGTGAAAAATGGAAAGACTTGATATGTGCCTTACATGAGGAGGACCGAGAATTATTGTTAAATATGTACTCAGATATATGCAGAAATGATGGTAATCATAGTTTTACGTACAGTAACAAAGATTCAAAATTAAATAGTTTTCTATATTTCTATCTCATTACTCTTCTGCATCACCAAAAAATAATCAAAGAAATAAAAGGAGAGACATGACTAATAAAACCATCCAAGAACAAGATTATCTAATTACTTGTGTCAACAATTACATTTCATGACTATATTAAAAATTAATATAATTGCATTATGGTAATGGAATATGTCATCTTCTTCTCTAGATCAAATTCCAACCTGGACTTTTAAGGCAGACTAT
>JACDCB010000046.1 GCA_013694585.1 Candidatus Nitrosopumilus sp.
CAAGATATAGTCATCCATGATTCTACCGTTGTTGAAAGGATCAATTACTATGGATTCGTCCGTATCTTGGTCTAGTATGTATTTGACTAAAAAGTGAGATGGAAAATTAACGGGATGGAGTTTAAAATCTATGTAACTAGCAAGGTGAATATAGATTAATGATAGAGTTATTGGAATTCCTGTCCTTTTTTCTAATACTATGTTTAAATAATTATTGACAGGATTATAATAGTCACTAATATTTGGTTGAAATTTTTTATCGTCAAAGAAAAATTCATTCAATTTTTCAATAATATGGGTTGGTCTCATACTTTTTGTATTTTTTATTTGCGAGTTTAACTCTTTTCCCATCTCATTCATCATGCTCATATATTCTGATATTTTCAGGTTGGGATAATCAATAATTCTAGCAATATGAAGTACATATTCTGTTATCTTTACTATGTTATCATTTTCTTGCACTTTCTCAATTACTGTCTTTTTCCAATCTTTCAGGTAGTCTTTCTCTATCTTATCTTCAAAACCCAATATTAGTAAAAGCTTGTTTCATCCTTATAAGTAAAATCAAAAAAATATATCATGTTACAGTCGCTGAAATATTATCGATGATTTTTACCATACATTTAGTAGTTTTTTCCAGAAGGTCGATCCTGGCAAATTCGTTGGGTGAATGTATCTTTGAGAATATATAGGTCCCACCAATTGAAATGCAAGGAGCTTTTAGTATATCAATAAAATCATACATGGGTCCAGTACCTGCAGATGAAATTGATATTATTGAATCTCCAAAAATTTCATTTGCAGATTTTTCAATTATTTTTACATACTGATTGTCTATTGCAGTTCTTCCAGCGGCTTCTCCATGGATAAGTGTGACTTTGATATCATCAAATCCATTTTCTACTAGATGTTTCTCTAACCTTTTAAACTGGAGACTCGGGTCCATATTTGGAACCAAACGAAAGTCAATCTTTACCATTGCTTTTGAAGGCGTTATGGTTTTTGCACCCTGTCCTGAGTATCCTGAATTTAATCCAGATATGTTACATGTTGGTTCACAAGTCAAAGCGTTCTTAACTCTTTTTCCGCTAAGATTATTGATAAATTTGCTGATTCCATACTCTTTTTTAAAACTTTCCTCATCAAATGGTTCGCTGTTTACAATCAAACTTTCCTCTTCAGATAATTCTTTAACTTCTTTAAACCAATCCTTTATCAAAATATTTCCTTCTCTATCGACTAATGTTGATAATGCCTGGACAATTCTCCAAGCAGGATTTTCTATCAAAACAGCTAGACTAGAATGAACGTCTCTGGAGGCACCTTGTGCCGTCAATTCTACGTATAAAAGACCTTTCATCCCCAAACTGATAATAGGTTTTTGTTCCTGATCTATATATCCAAATTCCCAAATAACCACATCAGTCTTGAATTTTGTATTATATCTTTTTAGATATTTTGATATGTTATTGCTTCCGATCTCCTCTTCTCCTTCAATTAGAAACTTTATATTCATTGGAACATCGCCTCTTTGTTTTAGAAAAAATTCTATTGCTTTTAATCTGGTTACAAGTTCACCCTTATCATCGGAAGCACCTCTTCCATAAATTAGATTACCTTCTACTTTACCTTCAAACGGTTCATATTCCCATAAATCCCTAGGTTCTTCTGGTTGTACGTCGTAATGGTTATAAAATAATAAGGTCTTGCCATTTGGATTTGATTTGGATTTGACCTCTCCATAAACTAGTGGAGGTGCAGAATTCTTGTGATCATCCTCAAAATATATCAACTCTGCCTCGATTCCTATTCTTTCCATCATTGCAACGATCTCTTTAGCACACTCTTCCAAATTTTGCTTTCTTGCAGAAACACTTGGAATTTTTATCAATTTCTGAAGATCGCTTATCAGTCCATGAGTATCAATATCTATCGTCAACTTATTTGAAGACATTTAGCTATGATGATAAATATTTCTTTAATATAAAAACTAAATTTTTTTAATATTTTTATAATCAGATGATATACTTTTTTTATTGAGTAATGAAAATTTAAAGAACATTTTCCTTTCACCATCTTCTATTGCTGTAATAGGAGCATCAGAAAAACCTGGAGTAGGTAAAGCTATTTTTTCAAATATATTGAGCGGCTATAAGGGAAAAATATATCCTATTACCCCATCTAGTACATCGGTAGCTGGCATAAAGGCATACAAAAGCGTACTTGATGTAGATGACGACATTGACCTTGCGGTAGTCGCCACTCCCAATAGAACCGTTCCTGCAGTAATGGAAGAAATAGGGAAAAAAAATATCAAATCTTGTATAATTGTTTCTGCAGGCTTTAAAGAAGTTGACGAAACTGGTGCAAAATTAGAACAACAAGTACAAGACATTGGAAAAAAATATGGAATCAGAATAATAGGACCCAATTGTCTTGGAATAATGAGTCTTACAGATCAAAATCTCATGAATTTAACATTTTTGAAAATTACTCCTAAACATGGCGAAATAGCTCTTGTCTCTCAAAGCGGTGCTATTTGCGCGGCAACGGTAGAGGATGCCATAGCTCAGGGAATAGGGTTTTCCAAAGTAATTAGTATGGGAAACAAGGTAGATATGGATGAAGCTGATATACTTGAATTATTAGAAGATGATCCTTATACCAAAGTAATTGTGATGTATTTAGAGGATATCCATGATGGACGTAGATTCATGAATGCTTCTAAAAGAATTACTTTAGAAAAAAGAAAGCCAATTGTTGTTTTAAAATCTGGTAGGACTCCGGAAGGCGCCAGAGCCGCAATGTCTCATACAGGTGCGTTGATGGGTTCAGACGAAGTATACGATGCTGTATTTAAGCAAGCTGGGGTGATCCGTGTAGATACAATGCAGGAATTATTCGAATTAGCAACCGCTTTTTCAAAACAACCTTTACCAATGAATAATATGGGAGTCGTAATTGTTTCTAATGCAGGTGGACCAGCAATCATTTCCACCGATTCTTGTTCCAAATACAACATACAAATGGCAGATATTTCTAACTCGAAGGAAAGTATATCTAAAGTTATCCCGCCACATGGATCCTCCCGAAATCCTGTTGATATAGTAGGTGATGCGGATTTCAATAGGTTTGAAAAAGTATTGATTGAAGTATTAGCTAATTCTAATGTTGGGTCTGTAGTAACAATGTGTACTCCATCTGCGACTTTAGATTATAATGAATTAGCCAAAACAATAATTCGAACATCAAAGAATACTGGCAAGACAATGCTAGCTGCATTAATGGGTTTGGCTGAAGGTGTTGAAAATAAGTCTATATTGTCAGAAGGAGGAGTACCTCATTTTATGTATGCAGAACCTGCCATAAGGACATTAGATTCAATGTATA
>JACDCB010000047.1 GCA_013694585.1 Candidatus Nitrosopumilus sp.
CCACAAAGCTATAAAAGAAATAATACATAGGCGTAATGTTCATATTAATCCGATCAAGCTGAGCTGAGATTCTTCACTTGTTTCTTATCTTGGGAAAATAGATCCACTGGTCCCTTTTTAAAAGAATTGTGGTTCTTGATAGGCAGCACCACAAGTGGAATAAGCATGACTAAAATAAGATAATAAGAAAAACCTGTACTACAATCTAACGTATAGGGTAGATCGAAATTATTTTAAAGTGGTGTCATATAGTAGTAATTAGCAATTTGAAATCAAAAAAAATAATTACTACAGAATTTGCCATTTTAGCTGTATTAGCATTGTTGCTCACAATAAATTCATCATTTGCACAATCTAATAACAAAACAGATATTATAGTTGATGAGGAGCGAGAGGTGAAAAACTATTCAACAACAAGTAAAGAGGCAGCAGCAATGTTAGAAGGAACTAGTAAATACGGCAAATATAAGGTACAACTAAATTGGACAACAGATAATACAGGTAAAGAAAATGTTTTTACTATTCATTTCCTAGATGCTAAAACAGGTATAGAACTACCAGGAGTAACTTATTTTATAATGTTGTTCAAAGGAGAGACATCATTATTAGATGGAACAATTAGAAAGAATCAGACATCCTCTCAGCAAACATATATAATTAAAGATGAAGGAATATACAACCTAAGGCTTTCAAGCATTGATGGCAGTAGAGAAAAGATTGACTTTTTAATTCAAATCCCATTAAGGCAACAATAAAATCAACAATTATTTTAATACTTGAAAACGTAAGCCCAGAGATTAGTTCGATCAAGGTTTTCGTTTGTAATAATTTTTTACTTCCGAGATGGTTGGATCCTTACAAATAACAGTTTATCAAACAGATGACTAAACTATGGCCTAATTTGGGAAAATCCTTAAATAGTTTTTTATCTCCAAGAGAGTAAGAAAATGTTTGATCATAATGAAGGAAACATTGGTGCAAAAAATAAATCGCCTAGTCGAGTAAGGAATTTTCTTTTAGGCTTTATGATTGCGTCAATTTTTTCGGTATTAACTATAGGAGTCATATCATCTCAAAATTCAATAGCAACAACCCAGGAAGTTGGCAGCAGCCAGAGTCCAGCTGATGGATATGATATAGAGGTCACAGTTAACAGGCATGATAGCGAAAACCTAGATGCACCCATGAATCACTATTGTAAACTAGATGCAAAAATAGTTGCGGTATGTCAGCTTTATGCTGGAGAAGGTGCTGATGCACAACTTGCTCAGGTGGAGTTTATCATTACTGCCGATCAATACGCTGAACTTCCTTCCAGAGATAAACAAAACTGGCACAACCATGCAGTAGAATTAACACCAGAAAGAGGTAGCCCAGCATTTGTGTCTCTTCCACCAGGAGTTAACGGTACAGAGTTATTAACAACCTTACAAGGTACGTATGGTAAAGTAGTTACTTTATGGGATCCAAGCGACGATTTACCTGATTATCCACCCTACGTATTCGCTGTAGATAGTCCATTTGCTCTAGGTCAAGATACGAATGATGACTTGGAACAAATATGGGAGACAGGGGATGTAAGTAATAGCGGAAGCAGCAGCGATAGCGGAAGCAGCAGCGATAGCGGAAGCAACTAGTATCTCGTAACCACCCTTTTTTTTAATTTTTTTTCTATCCCATTATTCAAATACATAATACATATTACTTTTAGAAAAAATATCTTTAAAGAAATAAAACAGACTAGTCTGTTTTCTTATTTACATAAATGGAATAGTGTGTATGTATATTTCTAACCTTGATATCGATAAGTTTTCTCAACAAAATAAGCAAATATACCAATTATTCCAGAGATGATACCTACAAAAGGTCCAAATCCCATTACTATCATACGGTCTATTACAACAGATGCGTTCCCCTTCCACTCTTCGCCTATAATTCCACCAGCCAATTCAGCGTGTTCACTAAATTGAGTTTTAAAGGATTGTAATGAATAAATCCATGATACTGATGCAACTACAACTAGAACTCCAGCTATTAGTGTAATCTTTGACCATCCACCAAATATTTTAAATCTACCTTTCTTGATTTTATCAAATCCGGCAACTACAATCGAAGCAATCAGAATAATAATTGAGATCGGATATAAAATCATACTAAAAAAAAGTGCCAATGAAGAATTTGGATAAACGTTTGAAGATAAATCGGATAAGACAGGATCCATACGAATTTTGGAAGAATTACCAGTAGTTGTATTCTCTTCTGTTATCTGATTATTCAGTAAGATTGTTATAACATTGAGTAATGTATAAGCCCTCTGACCAAAAATATTTGTTATTATCCATGGTATAAGGAGAGAAAGTAAAAGTAAACCTATGGCTACTATAAGAAGTATAAATGCATAGTTCATTTTATGATATAGTGGATAAACCCATTGATAAATGATTGCTAAGACCGGTTTAGCGAGTTATTGAGGGTATTAATAAAATTATTTAAGCGAATTCCCAAATTATACCGAAATTACCCTGATTCTATAAAAATCTGTTAATATGCTGCCTAAAAAGCGTACACAGAACCAAAATATTTAATCTAAGCTAATATACTTTTATCATATAATAAATAATAGTAGTGTCTAAAGGTTGAATTTGCCCGATTCTGATTCTAATAACAAGAAAGATAAAGATAATCACGACAATGTAATCGGAGGATCTGAGTTCAATAATGACAATAATAAGAAGAACAAGAAACTTGATATAAATGGGGAAAAGCCTGTCGACCCTCGATTTAAGAGGTTGTTATGGTATTTGATAGGAAGTACGAGAGGTGGAATAAATAGAGCTAAAATAATAAATTTTTTGAATGAAAATCCATCAAATGCCAATCAACTGTCCATTCAATTAAAACTTGAGTATAAAACAGTAACCCATCATCTAAAGGTACTAAACAAAAATAGCCTAATTATTACTGATAATGAAGACTCCTATGGTGCAACATACTTTATATCACCGTTAATGGAAAAAAATCATCCTGCTTTTGAAGAAATTATGGACAGAATTGGGAAAAAGTAAATTAAACAAGACAGTTAACGTAAACCAATAGACACATGGATTTCATGATTGCAGCAGCTATTGCGGCTCTTCTTAACATAGGATTGCTTGGAACAATAATAGTGATATATGTTCAAAATACGAGATTAATAAAATCGTATTTTACATATGGGTTAATATCCATAGCATCAGCATTTATGGTTCAAAACATTGTAATAGTTATCTTCTGGTTTAACCTGTATACAGCTGGTCCCGCAATAAAGGCCGTTGTGGACACAGCTGCCCCATACCTGTTTATTATTAATCTAGCTCAAACGATTGGGTTAGCAGTAATGGTGTGGATAAATACCAAATAAAGGAAAATATGAAAATAAATAATTTGTAGTTGATAACCACAATGATAAGAAAATATATTACTACTTAACATATCTTTACGAATCATACTCTTTTAACTTTTTTTATCAACCTTGATTGCTTTATATTAGGTTTTTTCCATACCCATTCAATCCGAATTAAATAAGACCCGATTCAAACCCTTCTTAAGATTTGGGTCTGATTTGGGAATTTAGTTATATAGTATGTCAAGAACAAATTGTCAATGAGAACTAAAAATAATATAACAGTATTTTTAACCATAGCACTAGTCTTAGGAAGTGCAGCAGCAATATCGTCATTTTCAAATACATCAATAGCATTTGCAAAACATGAATTAGTAGCTAATCTTACTGGTCAAGAAGAAGTTCCACCAGTAGACACCCAAGCAACAGGTATGGCAGAGTTTACTCCTGTTATGCCAAGTAATGAAACAGTTGATTTTAATGTAAATGCTACAAATATTCAAGGAGTAACTCAGGGTCATATACATAGCGGAGCATTAGGAGAAAACGGCGAAGTAGTAGGAACATTATTCAATTTCACCTCTACTCAAAACGAAGTTTCTGAAAATGGTACCATAGCTGCAAGTAACTTGGAAGGCCCAATGCAAGGAAAAACAATAGCTGATTTGATAACAGCAATGAAAGACGGTAGCACATACGCTAACTTCCACACTGAACAAAATCCAAACGGTGAAATCCGAGGACAAATAATGAGTATAAAGTAGAATACATACCTAAATCTATTTCATAATAATTTTTGATAAAATTAGCTATTATTTTTTTTGATAAGTATCCCATAATTTAAGAATTTATTACTGCTCTGCTGTTACATTACAGGTACACTACCTTTTAA
>JACDCB010000050.1 GCA_013694585.1 Candidatus Nitrosopumilus sp.
TCAAGGAGTTTGTTTCTATTCTGGTAATATCTAGAATACTATTTGTTAATGATACCAATTTTCTTGTGTTTCTTATAATAGCGTCAATATAGTCGTTTATTTCTTGTCTGTCCACCCGAATCTGAGGAGAGTCACCCAATTCTTTAGAGTTTACACTTGACTTGAGCATTTCAGAAATTATCAGTATTGGTTGTATAGGGCTCCTTAATTCATGTGCAGCAATACGAATAAAATCTTTCTGCAGCTCTTCGCTTTTTTTCAGGTGCTGGTATAATTCAGTTTGATTCCACAAGTTCTCAAATATTGAAACATAAGATAACACGCCTGCTTTGCTGTTTGAATATGTCGATATCCCTATGGCTTCATGAAACTTTTCTTTGGAATCATCCTTTAGTTCCATTACCAGTGATACCTTTTTGTCCACGATAAGAATGGTAGATCCTGTTTCAGTTAACGTTTGGATGGACCTTATCTGAACATTCTTGTTGTTATCGTTTTCATTATTACTTGTGTTGTCTATCAACAAACTTTGTTTTTCTAATCTTTCAACAAATTTCGCATTCTTTTTGTTGGTAGGGATCAGTATCCGTATCTTTACATTTCTGTTCACTGCTGCCTGGGTTATCAATTCAAACACCCCTAGTTTCCACTGCCTTAGGAACGCGTTTACAGTTGGAAGTATTAGCATTACCTCTTTATTTGATGATCTCAGCAGATCAAGATAGGCGTTTTCAGCGTTGTTTGACCTTACGATTATATCCACTCTTTCAGCATCAAGTCCCCTTTCTATGTCTTCTATGATGTCTACAGCATCTAGGCCATTTTTCCACAGTTCCTCAAATGTCATTTTGTACTGGTTAATGTATAGGACATCATTGGTTGTAAACATCTGTTTAATGGTTTTCCTATCTTGATTGTGATCAATTTTTTCAGCGTTTGAAAAAAAGACTCGGTCAGTCACCAGGAAGTTTGGTGGGGACAGGTTTCTAACACTTCTTATTTTAATGCCCATATCCATGAATAGCCTGGCTATGTTGGCGTCCTCTTTATGGCTCAAGTCTGTTATCCACCTTACACCCTTGTGATAACCCTTGTCATATTTTTCCATTATTTCCTGATATACCGAAAAAAAACAATCATGTACTATTTTTAGCAAGCCGGTATCTGAGCAAATCAGTATTTCTTCGCCGTCTTCACTTAAAGATCTTATCTTATTGTTAATTTCATCTTGGTCATCCAGAACCCTAGTTTCTATTCTCTTGTGACCATCCTCGATCTCCCTAATCCTTTGTGTTGCAGGTATGGCGTTGGCCCAAAGACTTTTAAAAACATACTGTTGCTGTTCCACTATTTCCATTACGTTACTGTGAATAAGGTGGGACACAGGTTTGGCTTCTTGCAATTTAGCTGTAGCAATATATTCACTTTCGCTTACTGCCATACCCCCTTTTGCATTGTCCACGTGTCGCACCTCTGCTATCTTCATCAGTTCTTTACAATAATTGATATTGTGCTTTGTAATCTCAGAGAGGTATTTGATTTTGACCCCCCTATCATATGCGTGTCTCATGCCTTTTCTCAATTGTTCCACACCCATTGCTACTGTAGGCCCTTGGCAATCCGCGTAATTATCCCACCTATCTTGTGCATTATTTAGCGTCTGTACAATTAGTTCGGTAGTTTTATCCTCGCCATAGACAACCACCGTTTTCTCCTCCAATGAGTTATTGTTATTGTTATCTGTATCACTTTTAATGGCTTTGAGATCTATATCGTAACACTCACTATCACTATATTGATTATTTGAATTAGATTTTTTATCTTCTTTGACTAATCGAACAGACGGATTTTCATTCTCATTGTCAAGCCTTTTTTTTGTTTTTTCCTGATCGATATTGTTTTTGATAGTCAATTCTCAACAATATCCATATCATTTCGTAGAATTTAAGCATATCGCTTTTTTGATATTAGTATTAATATCTTGTTAACTTCATCTTCAAGAGGAATTCATCAGATGTTGTCATTGTATAAGAATGGGAATAACTAGCAATATATATACCGAGTTCGAAGAAAGTCTCTTCCATACTAATTGGAACTAAAACCATCATGTCATAAAGACCAACGTAATACAGTAGAGGCTATAGCATCAAGGCAATAATAAAATACCATATCATGTAGGATTTATACTATAATCAATTTAAACAAGATCAACGTCAAGGATGGGATAACGTGGGTGCAGATGTATTCAAACTTATTGCGGGCCCGTGGGGCTTCATGCCGATATCGGTTCTTTAATAGAGATTCTATGAGTATATAGAATAATGAAAAATATAAAGATTATTAAATATATATTTTGAAAAGAGAATAATTCAAAAGATGTATTTTGCGTTAATTGTGGTATCATTATTTGTCAAAGGATGTTTTTTTCTTTTTTTGGTAAGAACTCCAATCCGTTGTTATTATTCTTCCTCTTCTAGTTTGTCTCTTATTTCTTCCTCCTCTTGTTCATGTTCTTCTTTTAATACCTCTACATCTTGATCGCTTTCCATACTTATTTAATAATTAAAATGAGCCTGTTAAATCTTTCTTTAGTCATATCTAATTAATCAAGGCACTCCACCAGAAGATGTAGCGAAAGTAATATTGGAGGCGGTTACAATCGATAATCCTAAGCTAATTTACCCAGTAGGAAATGGTCTAGTCTAAATGATAGAAGCAAGAAAAGGAATGTCAGATCAAGAATCTAGGGTTATTGTTAAACAACAGCTCTTGGCTCAATAGATCTATATGATATCGAAATAGATTTCAGTCCTTTTTTTCTCTTTCTAGTTCTGACAAAATACTAGTCTACATATTTGGTGATATGATTCAATGCTAGATATAGTCAGACATTTATGAGTCACAAATATTTGATATATTCGGTATGGTTATTAGTAACGGTTCTCATCCGTGAGGATTAAGTTTCTTGTGGTAGTGGGGTTCTATTACATTAAGACTAATGTTATATCTTCAATATTTCACTCTTGAAAATAACCAACAATATTGTTTTCTATCATGAAATTACTAATTTATATAACCTTACTCTTATTTTTTGCTATGTCTATAAAAGAAAGCAAAGTTCAGTTGTGACGGGTAGTTCCAGCGGAATTGGATATCAAACTGCAATCCTCTTGGCCAGGAATGGATTCTCCACATTTGCTACTATGTGCAGTATTGAGAAATCCAAAAACATAACGGAAATAGCAAAAAAAGAAAAATTGCCGTTACAAGTCATTCAGCTTGATGTTAATGATGATTCCATAGTTAAGAACGCAGTAGACAAAATAGTTGAAGAGGGTAAAAGAATCGATGTACTGGTAAACAATGCAGGATTTGGCGTTTTTGGAGCTTTGGAGGATTTGTCCATCGAAGAAATAAAAGCACAATTTGAAACAAACTTTTTTGGAGCTATAAGGGTAACACAGGCAGTTCTACCCACAATGAGAAATCAGAACGGTGGCGGCACAATAGTGAACATAAGTTCAGTTGGGGGACAAGTAGGTGTTCCGATTCTATCCGCCTACAATAGTACTAAGTTTGCATTAGAGGGTCTAAGTGAATCAATGTCATACGAATTAGAATCTTTTGGAATTAGGGTAATTCTAATAGAACCGGGTTTCATCAAAACCAACATAATGAATTCCAGTGTCCTGGCTAAAAAAGCCCTATATCAAAACTCACCATACTATTCACTGACTCAAAGGATAAAGAGCTATTTTGAATCAATGGTCGATAATCCAGAATCATCACCACCAGAAGCAGTGGCAAAGATCATACTAGAAGCAATTAATTCAGAGGATCCGCGACTAAGATTTACAGTGGGCAATGATGCTTCAGCCATAATCCAAGCAAAAAGAAAAATGTCAGATTTAGATTTTACTAATCTGATCAAACAACAGCTCACGTCGAATTCATGACGATAAATTTGGTCAATTAATGAAAATTGAAACTCAAATCAAATCTATTTGTCATTTCTTTGATTTCAATTCATAACAGCATATACCATCCAACTATATATC
>JACDCB010000057.1 GCA_013694585.1 Candidatus Nitrosopumilus sp.
AATAAATGGCTTGATATATTTATATCGTAACAACAAAAATTATCTCTAACTTAACTTTAGATCTGCAATGATGTCGTCTACAAGAAATATTTTATTTTTTTCCTCATGATCTTCTACATTATAATCATAAATCATTACAAAGAAATCAAAAGGAATGTTGTCGCTTTTATCATCAACATACGTAATATCCTCACGGTTTTTAGATAGTTTATGTAATATTATTCTATCAGAGATATTAAACGTAAAATCTAACATTTCTTCTATAGACTTAAATTCTTTTATATCAGTTTTTGTATCATCAGATGCCCAACTGAATTTTACTTTCATATCTACTTTTTGGATATTAATAATAAATAAATTTTATGTAGCTTGTTTTTTCCTTATCGATACTTCTATTAATTATTTATATTTATAAATAATACAAATAAAGTAGTTAATAAAAAATGAGTGAAATTACAAAAATACTTTAATTAGATCTATTGAATTATTCTCCATTCGATATTTGTCCTCTAATCGCTCCTAACGGGTTTTGCTCTGTGTGAACATTCACATATGATGATTTATTATTCATAAGACTAATTAAGTCACTCATTTGTTTTTTGGCTAGAGGTCCTTCAAGAACCTCATTTGTGATATTCCCATTAATTGCTAAGGAAGCAGTATCTTCACTTGAAGGAGAAGGTGACAAAAATAGTGTAACTATAATTTTACCATTGTAACCCGTTGTACCATTATGGATATGTGCTGCAGTTATGCCTTCCAAATCTTTTACGGTTAGTGAAAACGATGTATTGTTAGTTTGCGAATCCACCTGGAAAGTAGCATTTCCTGTGGATATAATATTAGTAACAGGCACCTCTTCATTTCCGGTCAAATTGGCGATGAATTGAAGATTATTTTGTTCTTGTGCGATAATAAAAGGCAGGATTGATTTGTCCGTAATTAAAAAAGCACTTCCTATAAAAAACAGTCCAAGTAAAATAAATGTGGAAACAGAATAGAATTTTTTAGTATCTTTTTTGATAGACATTACATTACTACTAAATAATTGTATTTAATAATATTTAGAATGAATGATGGATTGTTTTGTTGTACAATATAATTGTACAACTAAGTTGTACAACTTTATACTAGAAATCATATGGTCAATTCTTTAATAATATGTTTCTATAAAACTTTTACAGATGAATGTACAGAATCATTTGAATAAAAATTATAAAGGAAAAAATAATAATCAAAATAAATCAAAACTATCGACTCTCGTAACAGTTACGCTTGCCATGATACTTTTATCAAGCTTTTTTTCAGGTAGTATTATAATTAATCCACAACAACAGCTATTTGCATCAGAAAAACCACCTGTTCTTAAAGTCATAAATTCAGGTGCTAAACCGGGCATAGAAAACTTTAACTTGACAGCAGGTTATAAAATTGAACCAATATTTTGGAACCTTACTATGCCTACTAGCGTAACATTTGATGATAAAGGAAATATGTATGTAGCACAATCAGGCTTTGGAGAGTGGTTCTTTAGTACTCCTACCATAATAAAGATTGATACAAAGGGTAATACATCCGTTATTGCTGATAGATTCCTTTACGGACCAATTACCGATATAGAATTTTATAAAGGAAAAATTTATGTCTCACACAAAGGAGTTATTTCAGCACTAGATCCTGTGAGTGGCATTATAAAAGATATAATTATAGGATTACCAAGTAGCGGTGACCATCAAAATAATCAAATAGCATTTGGTCCGGATGGTAGGCTATATATTTCTCAAGGTACTGCTACAAATAGTGGTGTCGTTGGAGAAGATAACATCTTTGGTTTGCAATGGCCAAAATATACCCCTGAAATTCATGACATACCTTCTAGAAATATATCTTTAACAGGTCAAAATTTCAATACAACGAATCCATTCACAGGTTCAGAAAATAATTTTGCTTATACGGGTGGATTTGTTCCCTTTAATACAACTACGAGAGAAGGTCAAGAAGTTGAGGGAAATATAAAATGTAATGGTTGCATTTTAAGTGCAAAACTAGATGGGAGTGATCTTAAACTCGTTGCAGAAGGACTTAGAAATCCTTATGGAATGGCATTTACTGATGACAATAAGCTTGTTGTATCCAATAATGGTGCAGACGAACGAGGAAGCAGACAAATAGCAAATGATCCAGATAAGGTTCATGTTATAGATATAACTAATGCTAGTAACTTAGGCAAGTTTTATGGTTGGCCTGACTTTGCTGGAAACGGGGAACCAGTAACTGATCCTAAGTTTAAATCACCAAGCGCTAAAGAACCAATAAAATTCCTAATGCAGAATCATCCAGAAGTAATAAAACCACTGGCCGAGTTGAGAGTTGGCCCATCCTTAACTCAGGTGGTAATATCAAATAGCTCTGACTTTGGACATCCGGGAATGGCCTTTATAGGTGCATCTGGAACATTTACTCCAATAACTCATACTTTCGAAACAATAGATAAAGGGGTTGTAGGACATAAAGTTGTAGCTTTAGATCCAAATACAGGTAATTATGCAGACTTTTTGTCTGTTATTAAGGATCCATCAGCATTTACACCAGTAGGACTTTCATTTGATAAAAATAATACTGCTTTGTATATCGCTGATTTAGGTAAATTGGAATTACGAGACACAATTCCAACAACAGGCGCACCGTTGAATCATACGGCCACTTGGCCCTATCCAGACACTGGAGTAATTTGGAAAATATCCAAGTAGGATATATCATAACTTTTTTTTCTTTATGAATGTAATAATTATGATACAATTGAAATTGTCATGAAAGATGGTAAGTATTTTTATTTAAAGCGTTATACAAAATGAATAATAATAAGAGAAATCCATGTTGCAATTTTTAATAAAAAAAAGCAGAATTTATCAAAACTTTAACCAGAACATATTCTAAAATCAGAAAATGTATTTAGAAATAAATACTGATTTGTTATATCGCATTTTGAGTAAGATATCTCAAACCTTGTTAAAACAATTATTGATTAATTAAAAAATTAAAAGATGTAACATAGAGAAATTGATATGTTATTTGATAGTGTCATAATTGGTGGTGGACCTGCTGGTCTAAATGCTGCTTTAGTGTTAGGGACCTGCTGGTCTAAATGCTGCTTTAGTGTTAGGGCGAGCAAGACGAAATATTATTTTGTTTGATAATAATAAACCGGGTAATGCGGTAACACACGCATCTCATGGATTTATTACAAGAGATGGAATAAACCCTAGTGAATTTAGACAAATCGCTCATAAAGAATTAAACAGATATCCTTCTATTGAATTTAAGGATAATGAAGTAAATTCAGTAATCAAAAATGAAGTAACATTTGATTTAATAACATCAAATGGTGAAAAATACCAATCTAAAACACTCATTATATCTACAGGATTAAAAGGCATTTTACCGGATATAGATAGTATTTCTAAATTTTATGGTACAAGTTTGTTTAATTGCCCCTACTGCGATGGATGGGAATTAAAAGATAAGCCTTTAGTAGTTATTATAGAGGAACAAAAACATATTTTTCATTATGTTCAAACAATTTACAATTGGAGTAAAGATTTGGTTGTTTGTTCAAACGGTAACATAATTTCAGATCCTGAACTCAAAGACTTACTTCAAAGCAAGGGAGTCAAAATCATGGAACAGAAAATTAAAAACCTTATTGGAGAAAATGGACTGATGGAACAGATAGTCTTTGAAAACGGGGAGACGCTCTCAAGAAAAGATGGTTTTGTTTTACCACAATATATTCAGTCCTCCGATTTTGGTAAACAACTAGGTTGTGAAAATGATCCTATGGGTGGTATTGCCACTGACACTTTTGGTAGAACGAATATTCATGGAGTATATGCAGCAGGAGACGCATCGAAAATATTTCCATATGGGATAATATATGCGGCAGCCGAAGGAAGTCTGGCGGCTGTAGGGGTAAATACAGATTTAACCGAGCAAGATTTCTAAATTAAACAAATATAACATGAATATTTTTATGATGATATTTTTTACTTAAGTAAAATTCGTAATCAAATCCGTGAGAATATCCTCATGATTTCCACCGAACCCGCTACCTATTTTAATAACAGTATTAACATCTAAAAATGATAGTAAATGGTTAATATAATACCGTAGGGAACTTAACCCCACCGAACCCGCTTAGAAATATCAAATATGGACTACAACCTTCTAATAACTTGCAAATAGTTCAATCAAATCCCTACCTAAATATTATTTATGGCTTGAAATCTAAAGACGTAAAAAGGCAGTATCACCCTTGTACGATTAATTTAAAATAGTCTCTTTACCCCCTTAAAGGTAATAGTCTCTTCTAACTTGGTAATTACTAACCCCAAATAGGTATGTTTTTGTGAATATTCAACAGAAAACCATATTCCCCTATACTGTATGCTATTTATGAACCACTTTCATATAAAAGACTAACAGGAAAACTGTTGTTTTGTGT
>JACDCB010000058.1 GCA_013694585.1 Candidatus Nitrosopumilus sp.
AAAAAAAGACTCATAAACACAAAAGCCGAGAATGTGTGGAAACTGGGGGATTATCGTAGTATCTCTACAATGCTTCCTTCAATATCTTCTCACCTGGTGAGATCACTAAATATTCAACCTGGAGAATCTGTTCTTGACATAGCATGTGGAAATGGTAACACTGCAATTACCGCTGGGAGAAAGGGTGCAAATGTAACAGGTATTGACATTACCCCAGAACTTTTGGCGTTGGCCGTAGAAGAAGAAAAAACTGCACAAGTAGGGGGTATAGTCTGGAAGGAAGGTGATGCCCAGCATTTATCATTTGAGGACGAATCCTTTGATGTTGTTCTTTCAACCTTTGGACATATGTTCGCACCTCAACCAGACCTTGTTGCTAAAGAAATGGTACGAGTGACAAAGAAAGGTGGTAGAATAGGATTTGCAACCTGGCCGCCTGAACTTGCAATCGGATCAATATTTAAAGTAAATGGTAAATATTTGCCGAAAAATCCTGATGCACCTCCCTCACCAATACTTTGGGGAATTCCCGACATAATTGAAAAGCGATTGATGGGGGTTTCAAAAATCTATTTTGAAAGAGGAACAACAATATTTTCTGTTCTTAGTCCAGGTCACTTTTGGGAACATATGAGTACAAAGTACGGTCCGTTGCTTAAAACCATACAAACGATAAAGAATCAGGATAGTGAGAATCAAATCAGTTTGCTTAGAGATGATTTTCTAACTGCAATAGATCCATATATTGTAGAAAATGGTATAAGACCGGGTTATCTCTTGACGGTTGCAAGAAAATAAAACTTGTTAATTTAAAAGGTAAATAAATTGAAAAATATTTATGAATTTGTAATAGGGATTATCAATACCCTGTTGACTACTGAGGCAATATGAAGTTGTAAGGAGGTAATAGAATAGTAATGAACAGAATGCTGATGATGATCGCAATTTCAACAATGATTGCAATATCCATTTACAGTTCCGCTTTTTTAAACGCAGCATTTGCAATGAAAATAAGGGGTGAAATAAAGTGTGAGCCAAACAAAGATGGTGGAGTTACGTGCTGTCAACGTGAAACAGAGCGCGGTCAAATAATTGCTGAAAGATATTGTACCACCTGTAAAAATGCCAATCCGCCAAGTGATTGCTCACAAAGAGAACTACAAATGTAAAACTAGAAAGATTGTTTCTATGCTATTTTTGATAAATTTGGTGTCCCAATTAATTGTGACAATAAAGGAATTTCTTCCTTTAAATAAATAGAATCCTTTCTTTTGAATATTGAAATCAGTTTATAGTCATAAGACACGGAGACTCAGTTTCAACCGGAGTATATACAGAATTGGTCTACAATATCGTCAACATATTATTTACTTTAACCTTTAAAAAGTGCCAAGTGCTGGATTTGAACCCGAAGATGTCATGCATAGATGCTACTGGGAATACAAAGTAAATTCTAACCACCTTTTGCTTCTTAAAATCATCATCTAGAGTAGAGGCATCAATTTTCAGAATCCATTGACTTGTATCTTGTCCATAGTTAAGGTTGTTTTCTACTCCACCATTAGGCGATATACCCGGACTTGTTGCTCCATTGTTTGGATCATCCCAAACTAACTTGAAAAATTATGAGGGGACATTGCGGTAATTCAACTTAGAAAAAATTGACAGTATTGAATTGAAATCATGGTTGATTATTGGTAATAAAATAGTGGTCAAGTATGCAGACGTATTTTATTAAAAATATTGTGGGAGGATATAATAGTAAAAGATGCGACTATCATACCAACTATGTCTCTCCAAATCTCATCGCTATCAGGTATTGTCGCTATTATAGGATAGCCTATAACGATGTACAAATTATCAAGAAGCCAAAATACCAAACTTCCCCATCCTAGTATACCGGCAATTAGGGCGCCCAGCCTAGCTCCAAAGCGTACAAAGTAGATGGACACAAAAATTAAAAGGTACCAAATAACCGCTATGGATAACCAAAAAGGTTCCAAGAAAGCCTTCCTATCGTCTAGAAAATAGTATGTAGTGCCTATAACTAGGAGCAACAATAAAGAAACTAAGAGAATCTTATAGTTGATTGACATGGTAGTTCTTTCTTTTATTAGCTTAGTTTTAACAGGGTTTTTTTTGGATTTCTTCTCCTCAATTATACAATATTGTAAAGATTCTTGGAACGACTTTAATTCAACAGGTATAATATCAATGATTGAATTATCTTGAACTACAGCTTCATGCTTTAGACTGTCGATTAGTGGTCTAGCTAGTGATGCTTTTATAGGTGTTACTAAATCTACCCAGTATGAAGACAATCTTGGAGTCAAAAAAGGGATTATTAGTATCTTAATAGATTTGTCAAGAATTTTGGCATAGATCTTCATCATGTCTAAATACGAAAGTATATCCGGACTTCCTATGTCGAAGGTCCTTCCCTCCGTTTCTTTTATCTCTATAGATTTAGAAAGATATGTTACTACATCGCCTATGAATATGGGTTGACACTTTGTCAATACCCATTTAGGACATATCATTAATGGCAATCTTTCCACCAAATATCTTAACATTTCAAATGACCCTCCGCCACTGCCTAAAATCACTGCTGCACGGAAAATTGTTACCTGTGCATTTGATTTCATCAGAGTGTCACCTACCTGTTTTCTACTCAACATATGCTGGGATAGTTCATCATCTTTACCATAAGTTAATCCACCCAGATAGATGATCCTTTTCACGTTGCATTCATTAGATGCTTTAACAAAGTTCTCAGAAGTTACTTTTTCTTTCTCCGAAAATTTTTTCCAATTTCTGGAAGACCCTTCCATTGAATGAACCAAATAGAAAGCGATGTCTACGCCCTTTAAAGCTATCAAACAATCATCGTAATTACTTAAATCGCCCTCTATAATTTCAATAGGTTTCTGCAAATTTTTTAATTTGTGAGAAGCTATCGAGTTTTTGTTTCTTGTCATACAACGTATGGAATAATGATTGTTGTGGTTTATTTGAGCAGAAATTAATTCATCTAATAATCTGCTGCCTATGAAACCACTAGCCCCTGTTACTAATATTGTCAATTCTTTATTATTAGTATTAGTCTTTTCTAGAATCTCTTGTTGATATTCCATTTTCAAGTTCTCAAGTATGAATATTTTTTGTCATTTTCAAATCATTGGACGGATAAAATACAGCATCTCTTCTACAATCATCAAACATTTTGAGGAGATGTAAATGCCCTTATTTCCATCATCCTTCCAGACATATATCCCAATAAAGCTCCATATATCAAGTGGAATATAAGAGAACCCACAATGATTATACTAAATAGACCACCAAAGTTTGAAGCAATCGAGTATGCGTATTGATTTGGGGTTATCCCTCTGTTAAATGAATCTAACATAGGTTGGATAACTAACGAAGCAACTGGGACAAATAGTACTGCCCACAAGATTACTCCAACAATCATACCTGTCTTTAATCCATGCTTGGAATTATAGGGTGATATACGTTTCCAAAATAACGAAACTTGTCCGAATATGTTGCCAGCTATAGTCCCTGTTAAGACATGTAATCCGAATCCAATAAGTTGTGCCGTAAGAGGATCATAATGCCCTAGAGAGATTCCTATTACTCCAAAGAAAGAACCTGGTGGAGTTTGCGAAATTAAATCTATACTAACTAATAAGCCTGATATTCCCCAAGATGCAATAAAACCGGCTAAAGTACAATATATAATCAGCAATTTAGGAGACTGCTGGTAATTATCAGAAGACATGTATTTTTAATAAGAATATATTATTTAAACGTACTAAAAATCAAAAAGGATCAACCTAGAAAGACGTAGAGTATGCTTGATTCTACAAAAAAAGCGCAATTAATTCTGCATCTAATTTATTTAACAGCTCTTTAACATGTAATTATAAATAATAGAAGAATATCAATTGCAAAGAATTTTTAATAAAATGGGCTTTTAATACAATATAGTGGATGAATCTATCCTTAAATCAAAGAAAAAGGGATAGTAACTAGGCTAATTGTAGAGGCCACTAAAGATAATATAGACCACATAACTTTATTGAAAGGCTTCATAGTAAGACTCCTAGATGACATTAAAGGAAATTTTGGAATTTTTGATAATAGAGCGTATATGGTATTCATTTTTAATAAGGGAACGGAAGTGTCATATCAAACTCTGTGGAGCAATTCTAAAGTTCTTGTAGATAAGCAACAGGAACTTTTTAATATTCTATGGGAAGTCGCTACCCCTTTGGCACTTAGAAGAAAGGAGTTAGAACAAGAAGAAAAACCCCACTATCAAAAAATACTAA
>JACDCB010000068.1 GCA_013694585.1 Candidatus Nitrosopumilus sp.
AGTATAGCATATGCAAATAGATGATAATATGTTTTGGCACCTGTGTGGAATTGACTCAAAATAAGCTCTTTACCTCCGTAAAGGCAATAGCCTTTTCTGACTAGGTAATTACTAACCCGTACATGCTACGTTTTTGTCAAAATTCAACAAAAAACCATATTCCATATGTTGTATATGCTATAGATGGCGAATATTTGTATAATAGACTATCAGCAAAACTGATGTTTTTATTTATTAGTCGGAGGTTAATTTACTCTACATGTAAAACCGCTTGGATATCCCTAGGCCTGATTTTCTTTAGCATCCTATTATAAAGCCTATAGATTGATTGATTTATGTCTTTTTTAAACAATATTGGTTTTAATGTCTAAAATATGATGGATACTTATCATAGTAGTCGCATCCAAAACTTTCGACCCGCGTATCATAAGGAACTTAATCCCGCTCAATGCAATGCTCTTTTAGCAACTAGAAGACCAAAATTGGCACCGTCATATTTGATAATCACCTTTGATAATTATTTCGAGGTAGCAAACTCCCATTTTAGCCACAATATATCATATATTGTTGTATATGATGATACTGTTGATTCTTTGTTAAAATATGTAGCAAGCCCCAATAATTCAGACTTGTCATTCTCTAATTCTATCATGTTTTTCATGAGCTTGTTAGGTTCTACTCTACTATTACTACTGTTTCTCATTCGACTATGAAAACATTCAGCATATCATAAATATCACTCGTAGCATACTGTATTTCAAACTGATTGGGTAATCCTTAGTTCTTATATTGTATCCTACGCAGTTGGCATGCCCAAGTCTGCCGGCTTTGATTATTCTAATGCAGTTTTGGACTTAGGTTTTCACCATGCCATAAAATATTGTATGTATTATTCTATGTAATATCTTTCCATGATAGATGATAATAACAACTACTATCCATTTACAATATATTTTTCAACTAGATTTCGTATTGTAAATTGTGGTTTCCAAGATATCTGTTTTTGTAGCAACTAGTTTGGATGGATTTATTGCAAGAATAGATGGAAGTATTGATTGGATAAGAAATTCGATTGAACGATTTCCTTCCAATCAAGACAATGGTTACCAAGACTTTATTGAAAGTATAGATATTATCGTTATGGGTAGAAATACTTTTGAAACTGTAATAACCTTTGACAAGTGGCCATATGAGAATAAGCAAGTCATTGTATTAACATCCATGAAATTAGATATTCCTTTGAAATTGAACAACAAGGTTTCAGTATCTTCTGCCTCCCCTACAGAATTAATAAATAAACTATCTAATGAAAATATTAAAAATGTGTATGTAGATGGAGGAATAACCATTCAAAATTTTCTTTCTTGTAATCTTATTGATGAGATTACGATTACGATATTTCCCATAATTCTTGGTGAAGGGCGACCTTTATTTGGACCGGTAACAAATGAAATTTTATTAGAACCTATTGAAACGATAGTATTTGATAATCGATTTGTTCAACTTAAATATCGCATAATAAAATAACTTGCAGAGATAACAGGAATGAAGTATCATCATATACGGTATGTAAAAATGGATTGAACTAACAAGATAATGTATCAAAAGTATCCCCAATTACCCCAGCAAGTTTAATCTGGTTTCCTATTTGTCTGTTCAAGATATCAAATTATATTCACTCTTGAGGAACAGCCGACCCGATCGATTAGATGAATTCCAGAAGTTAAAATAATTTGGATAGGATTAGCAGTATCTCCAATACATCATCAGTTATTTTTCTTAACTATAGCTAAGAAAAACAGTATTAAAATCCCCAGGGTCATAGATGTCATTATTATAGACATGATATCTGTATCAAGAAAGTCAAAGTTCTCTTCTAAAGATTCTACTAGCAACTGTACTCCAAATAGAGCAAAAGCTGTAGCAGCAAATAATATTTTTTTTAGTCCTGTTTTTCTGTAAGCAGAAATTGATAATCCTAGTAGCAATAGTGAAAAAATTCCAGTAATGGTGAGAATAATAGTTTCTATTCCCTCAGTTACATTTAATTCTAGAAACATTATTGCATAAACAAATAACAATGGTAATGTGGTATCAAATATCATAAACATGTTTATGTTTTATCCATCTCCTCACTAGATAGGGACAAAAATATTTCAATCAATCTATTGCTCCATTTGTTCCAAATATTAGGGTAGTAATTTCGCATTAA
>JACDCB010000070.1 GCA_013694585.1 Candidatus Nitrosopumilus sp.
CGATTGGCCCAGGGATGAAGTTGCATAAGCAAGAATATTTACACTCGAAATTGCTAAAGCGCTCGCAAAAATTGTCGTCATCATCGAGATAAATAAAATTGAAAAAAATTGGCTGTTTGTCATAGAACGATATCATTAATATCTCTATTAAGAATTTGCAATTTAATAAATTTGTGTCCACTGATAGGTATGTAGAGGGAGAGCATTAGGTAAATTAAGGAAAGTAGAATGCCCTACCGTAGTGGGACATCGAACTTAAATTACTTTAAGCGGATATCTTCACTCTGAATTAAGTTACTCCAAAAGGACTTGAAACTAATTTACCGTTTTATTAATCACATTTGAAAAAAAACGATATGATACTACCCTTTTTCCCAAATGTTCATGAATATTATCGTAGAATCTATCATTTGCTGAAAAGGTAGGTGGCTCTCGATAGTTTGTAAAGTGGTAAAATAATATTGTTTCCGATACAATCCTTCATAGATATTAAAATTTGCATTTGATACAAGTGTCCTCGTAGCCTTGTTTAATTAACTCATTTATCGTAATTCCAGAAAAATTAAATGCCTTATCAAAAATATCGTTACAGCTATTAAGGTGTTGATCTTCACTATATCCAATTCGTTGTATTTTTCTTACATTAACTCTTCCCTGAATCAAATCTTTTACGCATCTCGTTTTTTCCCTACGGTCTGAACTTACGATTTTGTTCTCCATTTCACAATTCAATCTAGAGTATATATCAGAATCAGAAATGCCTCGTTCGTTTGCAATTTGCATTAAGACCTTAATCACATTTATGTAGTCAGAGATCATCGTTGTAACCTTTTCATCATATTTGGATTTATCATGGAATAGAACATTTTGAACCCGGTTATTTATTGAATCGGGATCAACAGGAATACCTTTTTCCATAGTAGGGTACAAATCACCAATAAATATTTCAAGAGAAGGGACATCATAATAACTTATTTTTCTGATCCCATACCAATAGTCTCTATGCGCTTACAGAACTTCTCTTAAAGGTGTGTTACACTGATAAAAGCCATCCATAAATGGACGCAAATATTCTTTTGCAATTGAATGGTTACCATTTTCAATTCTTGTTGTGGTCACGGGAAGTTGCGCAAATTTATGTCTTAAATGAGAGGAAAAAATTGTAAGAAGATGTTCCATTTTTATCCCATCATTGTATTGAATAACGTGCCGTGTGTTCTCTTCTTCATCTCCATAAATTGACATTAATTCATCGTCTTTTTTAGCGTGGCTGTCAAAGGTTACAGTAGTAGCATCCGGGAGATCCACTGCAACGATAAGGAGTCTAGGTTCCCCCTCATTCGATTTTATCGGATGTTCTTCAGCATCCCAATATTTCTGATAGTATTTACTAGAGGAGTATTATCATATCTGATGATAAAGTTAAAGGGATTTAGGAATTTAAAATCGGGCTGGAAAATTGGAGGTGAAAGAACATTCGGAATACCAAAGCCAGACATGGAAAAAAAGATGCGTGACCAGTATCTCCTGAAAGATTCCAGAGTAGCAATATCGCCACATCTATCTGGCCACAAGTAATAAAATGGCAAAAGACACGGAATTTCTCTAAAATTGTCATCAAAGGCCATTAGAGCCATTTGCCAGAATTTATTGAACTCTTGTCTTAGTCCCCAAGTAATATCATGCCAGGATCTTATTAGAGGATTCTCAACACACCAAGAATCTGTAGAAACATCTTTCCAATATTGACACAATCTCTCTACGGAACCATCCCAAGGATTAGATTCCGCTCTATTTTGCAGAACATGATTTACTATTATTACAGCATTTATTGCTCCTGCAGATGTCCCTGAGATTATGTCAAACAATTGCCTTTTTTCTTCAATTGCCGTCTTGATTAAGTTATCATAGAGCGCCTGTATATGCCGGCTTCATATGCACCAAGGGCTCCCCCTCCCTGAAAGATTAGAGATCTTTGAACTGAATGATCATTTTTTTGAATAGGGTTATATTTATTCTGGGGTTCTACTATAACTGACATTATAAATTATTATAGACCGATACAATTAATAAGGTTTTTGGTAATCAATAACAATATTTAGCATCTGTTCACAATAATTATCACTTTTAATATATAGGATTATTGATACGTGCATAGGAGTTTCCTGAAACGTTTTGTAACTGCAAGTTGCATATTTACTAAACAAACAAGAATCAATAATCAAATAAGTTTGACAAGGGTAACACAATGTTACATAATAATACAGACTTTCAAATTACGTTGATAAAAGTTACCCGATAGATCTAAGTGGTCTAAAAACTAGTAAATAGTTCTTCGATAATATCAACAAGCAAGTTAATTAATTCTCCGGAAAGGTACAGGCCTAATGGCTATGTCTGTTGGCTGTTAATATCTGAGTGTTTCAACCTAGCTGAGATATTTTCTAGGTTATATTGTGATATTGAGGCCAAAATCAAGGAAATGAAGGAATTACTTAAATATTGAATCATATATTAGTAACAAACAAGTTTTCAATCTGAAGTTCATATAAAATTATGATTTGAAAATCACAGGGTTAAATCACATGCTAAAGATATCCAATAATAAAAAGAGCCATAGCAGCTGCCATAGCAGCGCCCCATACCAATTTATTCCAATCAAAAATCTTTTGTCCATCTAAGACTCCCATGGGTATAAGATTAAACATCGCGATCCAGCCATTAAACGAAGCGCCGACCGTGAAGTAAGGATTATAGGAATCATAAGTCAAAGTTAATATCAAAAATGAAAAACCCATTGTCAAATTTGTAAGTGGTCCGATCAGAGCCACTCTGCCAAATTTAGATCGGTCATTTAGCCTGACCATTACTGCTCCGGGCGCTATGAACTTAAAGGGCATTATTGGAAGAGCAGAAATTGCTGTTAGAATAAGACCATATATTTCAGCTCTGAATTCTGCCCAGCTGCCATAATATTGGGCCAAGAATTTGTGGGCCAATTCGTGGACTAGAAAAGCACTCGTAAAAATGGCAAGGAACTGCCAAGAGAAATATCTATAATTATTCAGGGAAAGTCCGACACAAATTACAAGCGCAGTAGCTACTGAAAGATGAATAAGTTCGGTCTTTGAAGTCTTTATATCCAATAAATTAGATATGGATCTTAAACCAGATAGATTGAATTTACCATTCTGTTTATCGTTAAAGAGGGTATCTTGCTTTCGCTTATTGTAGGAATACAGAAAGCGACATGAATGGTGCAATGGGTTTCTATGATTACTGCAAAAGTACTCTTTACAATAATTACACCTAAAAGGCAAACCGTCCACCAATCCACAGGTATAGCACTGAATAGGATTTTTTTTTCTTTCCGTAGTCATATTGAATAATTAATGGATTCAAATGAGTATGAAATAGCGACTGAATATCCATGGATAGTCAATAGTAGAACATCATTATTATTTAGAAATGATGACAATCCCGGTTCTTTTTTTGACAGATATTTGAACCTTACAACTCTCATGTATTATTATAGTAGGTTCAATTATATCAAATTAACTTAAAATTTACAAATATAGTCGTTTTGAATATTCCAGTAATGAATACAATTTTGTTGTTTTAAATTTTTTGGTGTTGTACTGAGACAAATGAAATCATTAAAGTATTAATTATTGGACTTTTCGTGTTAAAATTGTCAAGATAGTCACATTTATTTAATTCTCAAATGCCAGAAAATTCACATATTACCTAGTATCATTCAATCTGATAGGTCCATGATTTTAGTTTGGCAAACAGTGTTTGCAAGTCAAATAAACTAGATTATCAAGTATTGGGATTATATAGCAATTCCCATGTATCTTGAGGAAACCAGTTATTATCATGAGGAACCATAAAGTTACATTAATTTAAAGAACTGTCGAAATTCAAATATATCGGAATATGGAGATTTAGAGCCTTCACTGAGGAACCATTTGTGACATGTTATATGCATTCGGGGCATCATCTGCGGTATTACTGGAAGAGTTTGTTTCATTAATTATAGTCATGGGTAAATCAGATGTTGGAACTTGTCCTTGCAAGGTGAAAATTACAGGCATTGCAAAAAGGATTGAAGCTGTTAAGACTGTGGAAATCAAAAATACATGTAGTTTATTCATTTCCCTCTTACATTTGTATCAAAGTATTTAACATGTATTGGAAATTGATTTATTTATCGAGCAAAATAGAGAAATGTTCTCTTTCGATTTTTCCAAATTATCCTGCAAAGAAAACTAATCAATACAAGCTTTTGAAAAGCATGTATATTTATGCTTGATTGCATTTACCAGTTAGTAATGGGCTTTTCCCTCATTTATTTACCAAATATCAAAGAAACTTGTCAGAGGTGAATAATGCAAAAAATGGAAAGGAGACCTCTCATAAAGAGCATGTTAACAAAATGTACTTTTGATGTAATCTGAGGAATGTGACTATGAATTCTTATAGAGTATCAAGACACTCAGGTCTTCGAATTTGTTATCTGAAATAAGATTTGTAAGACCACGAAACAAAAGCTCTTCTTCCATAACCTCAACCAATTTAGATATGACGATTAGGATTACTTTGAAGTAACACCGTTTTAAAAATTGAATGGAGGTCGCCTGAACGCATAATAAGGAATTTGCTAAAAAGCTAACCAATAATATCAAATCTAGATAGTGGTTTCCACAAATACCAAGTAGCGATACTTCTATAAGGTTTCCATTTGGAAGATACTTCTAGCATATACTCATGAGTAGTAGCTCCGATAAATTATATAATTTTTGTATTGCCTTTTTTACCCCCAAATCACCCAATGGAATTACATCTTCCCGCTTTAAGCAAAAGATAAGAAACATCTCAGCAGTCCATCTGCCAATACCTTTTACTTTCACTAATTCAGTTATGATTTCTTCGTCTTGAAGACTTGGTAAATAATGAATGTTTAATTCGCCAGGAACGCGTTTCGCAGCCAAATTCTTAATATATTCTATCTTCTTGAATGATAGTCCCATTGTAAATCTCAAGACAGCGTCAGGAGTTGAAATTATCTGTTCCGGAGTTGATAGCGTTTCACCATAATACAGTAGGAATCTAGAATATATCGCATTTGCAGCACTGCTTGCAAGCTGCTGATAGACTATAGATTTTAGCAATGATTCAAAAAGATTATCGTGGATCTGAATTGAATAATTTCCTATAGATTTAATTAATCTCCCGAGTTTTAGGTCCTGTTTTGAAAGTAAGACTAGTGGATCCGGTTCACCCATATGCAACACTGAAATACTCTTGGTCATGTTTTAAGATTTTCTTCGATATCGAACTTACGTTCATTAAATGAGGGTTAAACAAGATCATTGTTTCTTACTAATAGTTGCTAGTGACTAAATTTGAATTGAATATTTTTTCATCTGAAAATATCCCTCATTAAATTCTTTTTTTAAGACCTTATGAGATCTAAAGAATTTGAATGTCAGCGTATGGAGAGGTTTATTACATTATGATGAAAGGAGATTGATCAATGGTTTGAGTAGACTATTCAATCATAATTACTTTACAATGTACAATAATCTGAAAAAGATTACCTCCTAATTAGTCATAATAATCCATAATATAATAATCCGTAAAATGAGAGTATTAATTAATCACATCGTCAAACCTTTTAATCGCATTCCGACGTAGAGAGGGTAAACCCATAATCCGCCGATGCCATAAGCTCATTTTTAGTTTTATTCAAATTCAAGAATATTCAATAACAATATGCTTAATCAGAAATCACACATAGTTAAGATTGATCGACAGACGCTATATCATCTAATCCAATTCCCAACTGCTAGATTCTTAGGAAATCACTAGCAAGAACAAAGACTGTTCCCTTCAAAATGATTGGATGCATGTTGGTGATATTTAGTTTTTGACAATACAAAGTTAGAATTCTTTGGGCATGCTCTTTGAGTTATAAAAATCAATAAAAAGTAGGGACTAATAGGTAGAACGATTCCTAACTACGAAGATGGGATAATATCTTCTAAGAATCTATTTCCCCGAGTCAGTAAATGTATCAGTATTTGAGACATTGTATACAGGATGAGTGGGCGTATTAGAGAAACAATTAGATTTTGATATATTTATACCGCTGTCAGGACTACATTTCTCTTGTAAAGTTTGTGCATTTGCAGGACTATACACAATTGATCCCACATATAATACCATACAAATTCCAATAGCAGCGCATATCATAGCAGAGTAAAGGTTTGGGTATTTGAAATACCGAGTTAAAGCATTTTCATAGTTTTGCATCGTAGTTTTCTATTTATTAAAGTATATAACCATCATTCAGTTTTGTTCAAGATTATTCTTTTTAATCATCTTGAATACCCCGATTATAATAGATCCTGTTCATGCACAATCATCAGGAAAATTAATAGGCATAAGCACCATCAGCAGGTCTACATTGATTACACAAAGTGACCTTTACATTTGATCCTTCTTTTGATATCTCCATTACTTCTACGTTTTCTAATCCACACTCTTCACATTTTCCTTTCATGAACATACCTGCACAATATACTTAAAATAGCTCACAGTCTTGTTTTTGCCGAGAATTCTAATTATTAGCCATAATTAGTACTTCATAATTTCTGTAAAAGGCGGCTTAACATTGCTAAGAAAAATCATCGATATTGCTTATCAATTGGTTTTAAGAATAAGTCATCTCAATTAAGCCAGTAATCGAAGTGAACAGACAAGATTATGCATCTTCTTTTAATGGTTTTATAGAATATTTTACTTTCAAAAACAACAGACAAATATTCAATCCCATACCTGCAGAATTACCCAAGATCAAAACAATATCATCTTTCCCAATTCCATAAATCACCCATAACATAAGACCGATAATCAAGATAAGAATAAACCTGATCGATACGTCATCAGATTTTTTTGTTCTGATTGCTTTCACTATTTGAGGTAATGTGCTAGATACTGCAAAACAGGTAGCCATAAAACCGATAAATGTAAGCAAAAGATCAACCATAAAGAATTATAACATAATAGTTAATATTCACAATAGTAGGCGAAATCTTAACCAAACATAGCTAGTCGCCATTTTGGAATCTTTATTTGCTCAAAAGATATCCAAGTAAAAAAAATAAAGTAGTAGTGATATGACCAACTCTTATAGCCTTTGCCATAAATTATTATATTACTATACAGAAGATGATTTTTTTGAATTATTTTAGATTGCTTCTGCCGCTACTTGAATTATTTGTCTCATTCGAATCGGCTTTTGTAAAAATTTTTCAATATATTTATTTTCCAAAAGTTCATTTTTAATTGGTTCATCCAAATTATATGCTGAAATTAGGATTATTTTAATTCCATTCATTTTCTTTATCTTTTTGGCTACATCATCGCCTAACATATCACCTAATTTGTAATCTAGGAAAAGGAGATCGATTGGAGATCCCTTTGCTTTTTTCTCAAGGTACTCATGTATACATTCCGCTCCTGAACAAACTTTTATGACATCATATTTCAATTCCAACACTCTGGAATAAAGGTCAAGTAATTCCTTTTCATCTTCACAAATCATTACCACTTTTCTATTCCTAAAAGGTGCATTAGAAGATTGTATCAATTCTTAGTTACTTGTATAACTATTAAATTTTAACTGTATAATATTCCGATACTGCTAGGAAGGTATCGGTATTAATTATACCTAAATCCCATCTATCAAACTTCTAGCATCATATTACGCAACAAATTTTGAGATGGGCCCTAGAGCATTGTCCGTGCCTCCCATGGCTACTAGGTAATTGATAGTCTTGTTCACGTTAATAAATAGAGATTCCTAGGGTCAGAAAAGTCAGCCGAACTGCTCCACACCATATTGATTCCATAAATAAAACTATGAAGGACTAAAGGTGTAGAATGATAGGTAATTTTTACTATTTATAGCCCGTTGTGTCATTTTGCCCTCAGTCATGAATAACGTATTACTTTTCAAAAGGCTGTCATTTATGTTTGAATTGAGGGTCCTGAAATTGTTCATGAGTATCCGTAATTCCTCAACTAAAGCTATAAACAAGAACATAGGAGAAAATTTATGAATATTCCGTTCTAGGACTTTTCAGGAATTTGCAATCCAATACAACGCGGCTATTATAAAAATTGCTACGGCCACACCATTGATAATTTTCCATTTTGTATCCATATTGTAGTTACCTGGGCATCTACGTGCTAACGTTATTTTAATTTGTCTATCTAAGTTATAAATCACATAGTGAACCCATGATTTAAAATATTTGGTATCACTTGCTTAGTCATCAAATAGCGAGAATCGGACATATTACTAGAAACGTAGAAGCTATCATTGTAACCATCTTGATATGGAGTTTCTCTGTGATTGTGGATATAATCTTTCGATTAAACAAATTAGGAGCTAAATTTGTACCATACCAAAAAATCAAAAATCAAAAGAATTTTTAAGATTTCATCAGTTCGATGGCAAACTTTAAGTTAGATATTTCTTCTTCTACAGCTGCAAGGTCCATTTGATCCTCAGTGACATTCAAAAGTCTCTCGCAAGCGTGTATTTGTGCTAGCATTATATCTTCTTTATCTAGACAAAGACTATGGGGTGACTCATTAATATAGTATGAAACATTTTTAGTTTTTTGATTACCCATAGTTTTTGCTTCTGCCATAAAAGGGATTTCTATTATATTCATATTACTAACCCTCCTCCTTCTTCTTCTCAATAGACCATTTAAATGAAAAGGAACGAGTTTTGGATATCAATGGAAAATCGATCATTTTAATAAGGTTATTTTTTTTCCAATTCATAGAGACTTAAAGTGTATAACAAAAAAGGATTACCCATATAGATCAGATAGAAGATTTGTAATCATATAAATAAATAAAAATCACATCTTGAAATACTCCGTGCAGTATAATAATCTAAACGTGTCGTGTTATAATTTTTATTTTAACCCTGTTGAGATTTTCCTTCTTGAACATAGATGGTTTTAAAAAAATAGTACATTTGATTCCGCCAATGAAGTAAATAAAAGTAGTGAATCCGGCACGGGAGGAAACAAAGGTGGATCTAGTCCCGACAGCAATACCAATGCTACTACTACTAATACCACCACTAATAACGATCCAGTAAATACCAATAAATAACCCGTAATGATGATGACAAATAATTAGCGTGATAGGTTAACCAATAATTTATTTGATTTTTCTTACTTTTGTAGGTAGGAATTGCATCAAAGGAGAAAATAATCCAACAGGTCCGGTCAAGCATCGTTGCTCAATTTATCAGGAATCACACCTTACGATTTGTTTTATACTTTCTTAACAGATTAATTCCTCCAATTGTTAATAAAGCTCTTGGAAAAAAATCCGTTTGGTTTAGCATTTTTGAATAGATTTGCCATAGACATTCAGTCACCCAAATTCGTGGTGTTTGTAGGTATTCTTATTTTCATCTCATTATCAATTGAATCATCATTACAAATCGAAGCTTCTCCGACTGGATCTCGGGCACACTATGTCTATGACAGGGCGGGAATCATAAACGAGAATTATGAAAATTTGTTGGACAATTATCTTCGTCTATTAGATGATTCAACTACAGCTGAAGTTATTGTGTATACTATTTCAGATTTTATTGGACATGGTATCATGAAAGACGGACAAGAAATTCAAGATCGCGATATACTTTCAAATTACGGCGCTGTTAACTTAACGATAAATCTATAGCTTGAAGATGCCCTATTTCTGATATGTTCAATGAAAGAAACAGAACACCTTCATCAGATATTGGCTATGGATTATATTTGTATTTTCTTGGACTTTCAACCAGAAGTGTTTCCAAGGCACTCGCTTATCTGCACATAGTCAAGAGAAGTCATGTAACAATCTGGAAATAGATTCAAAAATACAATCCACAAAAGTTGTCATATCGTAGGAAGAGGAAAATATCAGAATACATTGTTGATGAGACACTAATCAAGGTTGGCTCAGAATTAATGTGGCTATGGGTAGCAATTGAACCAAAAAGCAGGAAATTCTCGCACTCACTATATCCAAAGAGAGAAACATGTTTGTAGCTGAAAGGTTTCTGTCAGGTTTAATCAAAGAGTATGGAAAGTATGTAGTTTCCACAGATGGTGGTGCTTGGTACC
>JACDCB010000076.1 GCA_013694585.1 Candidatus Nitrosopumilus sp.
TATCTAACTCAGATTCAAATTTTTTGGATAATAATTTGTTTATTTTTTCATCTGTAAACCAAGAAAAAATTACGGTCGCTTCGGATAGAGAACAACTAGAAACGTTTTCGTTTATGGCGTAAACATTCTTGATGATTTTAGTTTTCGATTTTACTTCATCAATAACAGTAGCGTTAATATCTATTCCCACAGCCTTCCTAATTTGGAATTCTTCTCTGGCAATCCGTAGAGTTGAAGGATTGTTACCAATTCCGAGATGATAAAATACATCGTCTTTATTTAAATTCGAAATGTAGAACATTTTCCTAATAAAATCATCAGGAAGAACAACGCTGTCCCCGGTTAATACAGCATTAGGCAGTGTTGAGATAAATTCACTAATTTTCACGTATACTTACCTTGTTTTGTGACAGTCATCCTACTAGCATTATATTTCGACAAATACGTTATCACCCTCTATCACCACATTGTATGGCTGCTGGGTTTTTAGTTTTTGTGGAAACCATATAAGATCACCTGTTTGAACATTCCATTTAGCACCATGCCATGGACACACAAGTTCATTACCTTCTAAAACCCCCTCGTGTAATTCAGCTCCTGCGTGAGTGCATATATTATTAATTGCATAGTATTCACCTTCAACATTAGCTATTACGATTTCTTTACCACCGGCAGTAATATTCTTTAATTTACCTTCAGGAATGTTTGCGGCCTTATCCACCAAAAACTTTGTCATATAATTATTTCAAAATTTAGAATATTTTAAAGTATTCGATGCTTTATTATTCATGAATGGTTTTTACTCTGTGCGGATGAATCTCCCAAGATTTTGATCAATAGGGCTTTTTGCACGTGTAAACGATTTTCGGCTTCGCTCCAAATGGCAGAGTGAGGGCCATCAATTATCTGAGATGTAACCTCTTTCCCCCTCTTTGCCGGCAGACAGTGCATGAAGATGAAATCTTTTTTTGCATATTTGATCAAGTCATCATTAACTTGATATTTAGGGAAAAATATCTTTTCTCGGCTGTCAAGTTCATTTTCTTTTCCGATTGAAATGTGAGTATCCGTTACTATTACATCGGCATCAACAACTGCTTCAGTAGGATCCGATGTTATCAATAAAGTCGATTCATTTTTTTTAGACGATGTTCTTGCTATATCTACCACCCAATCCATCGGCTCAAAACCTATAGGAGTGGAAACTCGAATATTCATTCCCAATTTTGAACATCCTAGGAGTAAATCATTACAAACATTATTGCCATCTCCAATAAACGCCAGATTGATCCCTTTTAATTTTTTTTTATATTCGTGGATAGTGAGCAAGTCCGCCAGAATTTGACAGGGATGAAATAAATCTGACAAGCCATTTATTACTGGAATGGTAGAATATTCTGATAATTTTTCAATATCTTTATGATCATAAACTCTAGCCATTATCATATCAACATACAATGAAATAGTCCTAGCTGTGTCTTCCACCGATTCACCACGAGACAATTGTAAATCGCTAAAAGACAGATTTATAGCATGCCCACCTAATTGAAGCATTGCTGTCTCAAAACTTATCCTTGTTCTTGTTGAGGGCTTTTGAAAAATCATTCCCAAGATTTTCCCATTTAGGTATTTTGAATTAGCACCTTCTGCTTTGAACTGGTTTTTCAAGGATGATGCGTGATCCAGTAGGGCTAAAATTTGATCAGACCTCAAATCTTGGAGACTTAAGATATCTTCTTTCAATAATAGTTTTGAAAAAAATCTTTAATTTAATGCTTTCAAATAGCTATTTCTTTTTCTTAAACCATCCGAATCGGCTTTTTTTCTCACCTTGTTCCTTCTTTTCTTCTTCTACTTTTTCTTCTTCTTCTACTTTTTCTTTAGTATTGGAAATTTTTTCAATTCCGGTTGTTGAGTTTTCATTAGAGGATGATTCAGGTTGTTCAACAGGATTATTGAAAGAAGACGATGAATCTATTTTCAACTCATCATTCACCGATTCTTTAGCAAGACCTGGTAACACTTCAGTGCTATTTTCGGTTAAAAGTACTTCGGAATCATGACCATCTTCCGAAACAAAATCCGGATCAAAAACTCTGCTCCTTTCTTCTAGAACATCATCCTGTAATGGATTAACCGTGTCTTTACCTACATTAGCATCTTCAATATCAGGGACAACGTAATTCTCTTGGGGCAATGATGTCTGAGTACCCCGATGAGAATCAAGTAGAGACTCGTTATTGAAAATAGTTTCAACAAATCTTTCTCTGTTGAACTTGATCATATCGTCGTATCCTTGACCAACACCGAGATAAATAATCGGTTTAGAGGTAATGTAAGATATGGATATTGCTGATCCGCCTTTTGCATCAGCATCAGTCTTTGTCAGGATTGCACCGTCAAATTCTGTATATGAAAAGAACTCTCTGGCTTGATTAATCGTATCATTACCTGATAAAGAATCACCAACGAATAGTTTAATATCAGGTTTGATCACCTTTACAATTTTTCCAATTTCATCCATCAGATTCTTAGCAGTTTGCATCCTGCCCGCAGTATCAATTAATACAACGTCAATGTAGTGTTTTCTCGCGTACTCTAGCGCATCCCTGGAAACAGCTGACGGGTCTGCACCATATCTTTGAGATATCACTTTTATAGATAGTTTTTCAGCGTGTGAAGAAATTTGCTCTATTGCTCCCGCTCTGTGAGTATCAGCGGCAGCAATCACTATTGAAAATCCAGATTTTTTTAGTAAATTAGCTACCTTGGCTACGGTGGTCGTCTTTCCGGTTCCATTTATTCCTAAAAATACAATTTTAAATGGTCCACCTTTGCTTTGCTTCTTTTTATTGATCGCAGAAATCAAATCAACTGATCCTGCCTTGGCTAGAATCTTTGAAAAATTATCTTTTAACGTAGATGCAATAATTTGTTCAGTAGATTCATTCTTTTGTAATTTCATACCCACTAAATTATCTTTTATTTGCTGGGATAAATCATCTATAACTTCTTGAGATACGTCACTCTCCAAAAGGGCAACATTTAGATCAAAAAGACTTTCATCCAAATCTTTTTCAGACAGTTCCCTTTGACTAATGCTTTTCGCAGCATTCGAGAATGCTCGCTTTAATTTATCAAACATATAGACATCGCAAGTATGTAATCTAAAACGTTATCTTTGATAGATTTTGTCAGCCTCTAATGTGAATGTGTTGATTCATCATGGCTCCGCATCTGTCCAACATAAGAATTTACAGTATTCTGTATTTCCATCATGCGATGCGAAATTTGTTGTTTTTGATTTGATAATTGCTTTGTCGCTAATTCAAATTCCTTTATGCGTTGTTCTATAAAATTGACAGCATCATCCTTCTTCTTTTCAACTACTACCCCAGCGCCGATGTTTACTAGAACTTTTTCAATTGGATAAATAACACTTTTTACATAAACACCTATTCCTAGAGGAACTAATGATAGTGTTTCGGATTCTGAGGACAAACCTCTTAACGCTTCAAAGGAGTTGTGAGACTCCTCATATAATCGATGTAATACTGACTCCTTTGCCACTATATCATTATAATAAGCTTCAAGTAATTTCGATTCCTGTACTAAATCATTTACAGTTTGTTCCATATTAACACCTCTTCTATCACCGCCATCCATGGTCATAATATGTGGTTTTATATTTGACTTTATTATAACTTTGGCTTTATTTAACTTAAGTCAAGTTTGAGCTCTTGGTTGATGATCATATTATATTGCTTCGGAATATAATTTGTTAACACACTATAGATCAAGTTATTAGAAATAGAATTGAATCCGGTTTATCCAAAATTGAAATAAATTCCGTTGAAAATTCCATCTTTGTTTTTGTTTGGAGCAAATATCAACGATCTTTCGGTCCTTATTTGGTCATATTAGTTAACACGCTCACTTACTGGACACACTTTGCAGTAACTTATGATCAAACTCTGTTTCAACCAAAGATCCTGCACCTCATGATCAAGAATGAATTGGGTATTATGAAACAAATATTGAGGATATCTTGAGATGTGCTATCCTTGGTTGGAAGATAAATGGATTGTATAAAGTGTAAGTAAATAATTGGAAGTGACATAAAAGCTAGGTTATGATCACGACCATTAAAAATATATTAAATATTGTGAAAGTTACAAACCAAGAGTGTATCAAGTTTTTATTAATGGTTATGGCATAATTGGAAGCCGATTGGCAACTGCCCTAACAAAGGATAAATCTATTAACCTTATAGGTATAGCAAAATATTCTGTCGATGAAAAAACACAAGAAGCAATAAACAAAGGATACAAGGTTTTTGTTCCTCGCAAATTAATTAGGGAATTTAGAAACAAAAACTACGAAATTTCAGGCAGTATAGAGGATGCAATAAACCAATCCGATTTGGTTATCGATGCTTCGACAGAAGGAAACGGAATTAAAAATAAGAGAAAATATTATCAGCCTCTTAAGAAGAAGGCGATTTTTCAAGGAGGTGAGGATAGGTATGGAAGAAATTCCGTCGCAGACATAATCCACAATTCAAGGGTAAATTATGATAAAACTTTAGAAAAAGATTCTGTAATCCAAGGTAGTTGTAATGTTACTGGAATGGGTAAAATAATTCAACCGTTGATTGAAAATTACGGCGAATCAATTAAAAGATTTGATGTAGTTTTAGTGAGGAGATGGGCGGATCTCGAAGATAAGAAAGAAGTAAGGGATTCGATAGAATGGGATAAAAATCCACATCATCAAGACGACTTGAAAGATTTCATACCCTCTGCCAATTTGTATATCGATGCCTTAAAGGTGCCATCAAGGATGATGCATCTTCATCAAATGACAATCAGGTTTGTTGGGAGACCACCATCTAAGGTTAATATCTTAGATACATTCAAAAATGAATTTGGAGTTGCTATTTTGAACAATGCAAAGGGCACCGGAGATATAAGAAAGAAGGCTGTAGAACTTAGATTCGATCATGGAGATACATCCATGGTTCACATTCATAGTGAGTTGTTAAAAATTCAGGAGGATACTTTGAAGATTTCATATTCAGATGATCAAACTGGAATGGTAATACCGGAAAACTACATGTTAATACAATCGATGTTGTTAAAACGACCCCGACCAGAAGCATTAAAACAAACTGATAAAATATTCTGTATGAAAAAGAAAAAGAAATTATTGGAATCGGAATTTCAGAACTAGACCATAGGGAACCTAATTTGAATAGATAATATTAATCATAATACTAGTTCGGAAAAAGTCTTTCAAGAATATAAAAATAGATAATAAAGTGGGTTTAGTCGCAGCGTCAGGTCTATTTTTTTATTCCAAATATTCTATCAAAATAATCAGACGATTCTGCTAGCGAGGGATCTGATACGGTGTCTTCCCCTTCTGGTATTTGTGCCAATTTTCTTGCCAATTTCTTCTTGTATTCAAGCTGCATCTGTCTAGCTATTTGAATACGTTGAGCTTGTGGCGACCCTGCACCATGCATGGATTCGGTCAAGTAGCCAACGGCATTTCTACCGAGGGTCATATTTTCTATTAGCCGAAGTATACGAACTCTGTCTTCTGTCGATACACCTTTTCGTCCTTTCAGGTATTTATCAAGCAATGGACCGGTAATAGGCCCTCTAAAGTCCTTTTCAGAGGGCATCGTGACCATAAGACCTCCAGCAATGTCTTGAGCTAGTCTGCCTATTTCGTACGGAAAGCGGGTAACATTGTGCTTACACACATTCGCAAGCATATCATCATTAATGAAATTTCCAGCCTGAGTCTTGTATGCTTGATGTGAAGAAGCTATACCAGCCGCAAAAATTGTTTCATTCAAATGAGTCATCTCAATTAATTTGTCTTTAATATGGGAAGCGTTTGAAACTCCATTATATTCGGCGATAGCTGCAGAAGCACCAATCAATACATCTCCCAATCCGGTTTTACAAACATAACTACGCCTATGATAGCACGTAAATCTTTCAACCAACATTGAAGCGAACTCCACCTCGCCTTCCATAAAGATCAATTCATTTGGAATAAACACGTTATCAAATATTATTAGTGCCTCTTGTCCAGAAAACTGAGAATTGCCTGAATCCAAGTCCCCCTCTTCCATACTTCTGGTATCGCACGATTGTCTTCCATAGATATAGGTAATACCTTTTGCATCTACCGGTATAGCACCAACAATTGCATAATCTTTGTCTTCAGGTCTCATACGCATGGTCGGCATCACGATTAACCAGTGTGAATTAATACAACCTGTCTGATGAGCTTTAGCTCCCTTGATATAAACACCCTTGTCGTCCTTTTTAACAACATGGACAAACATATCTGGATCTTCTTGTTGAGAAGGGGATAAACTCCGGTCCCCTTTTGCATCCGTCATTGTCCCTCCAATGACATGGTTTTCATATTGAATCATTTTGATAAATTCAACTAATCTTGGATGATATGGTGTTTGATATTTTTTATCAATTTCATAGGTTGTAGAATACAATGAGTTTAAGGCATCCATTCCCACACAGCGTTGAAAACAAGTTCCAGTTTGTTGTCCGAGCTTTCTTTGCATACGGTTTTGGTTCACCAAGTCTTGAGAACTTTCTGCTATATGCAAGAATCTATTAACCTTTAATCCTGTCAATGAGGAAGTTGCAGAACCTATTTCTGGATCTTCTACTGCTATATCATATGTAGCAGCCACAGCATTAATAGATGGTCTAATCATAGGATGATCAACCGGTTCTTTAACCATCTCTCCAAAAAGATAAACCTGTAAATTTCTATTTCTTAAGCTTTCGATGTACTCAGACCCATTTTTAATAGGCATATATTAAATACAACGAGATATTATTTGAATATTTGGATATTTGGATATAACCCCTAAGGGACATTTATAGCATTAATGGACCTAGGCATTAATGGACCTAGGCATAAATAGAGCTGCATCTAAGGACAACTTATTTTTAATATCGACGAACAACATATTTATGAATCAAGGAAACCAAATCAAGATTTTACTAATGGAACAACTCCAAATAAATGAGTTGGAGACCGATATTTTTTTGGCGTTGATGAAGTCAGAAAAAACAACGTCTCATGGATTCCAAGAAAACACAAACCTAGCAGCTGATCAGATTATCGAAATCTCCAAAAGCTTAGAAAGGAAAGGAATGGTTATCGAAATTAATAAAAACGAATTTCGAGCATTGCATCCAAGGTTTGCAATAGTAAACAGATATAGAAGAATTTGTCAAGCAAATAACATACTGTTCAAAAAGAACACAAAAATCGACAACCTTGGAATAATGCTAGAAAACTATCAAAATCAGGTATAAAGAGATCAGTATTATGTAAGGCCTAAATATGGGAAAACGATTAACTTAATAATTTAGAATGCAATCTTCAACTTCTTCAAACAATAAGGACAAAATTGCTTATTTTGGTGTAATAAATATCAATGAAAATGGTAGAAATATCGGAGCAGTAGATATCTGGAGAAGCTTAATTACAAAGAACCTATTTTGTGAAGAAAAAAGATTAGGAATTCTGGATATCACGGATAAGATAGGCATGCCCGAAATTAAGGACGAAGAAATTTGGGCCGTGGCTATAAATAAATTTAGAAAGGGAAAAGATCGATGGAAATTGATAAGTATTGTTAAAGATGGTAAAACAGAGTTTTTGGATACCGATGATGAAACCAAAATAATTGTAGATACGTCAAATTTCAAGATCATTGATAAAGAATGGTGGAGTTTTTTGGTATCAGAAAATGTGAACAAGAGTATAGAAATCACTGAAGAATTGAAATAACATGATAAATGAATTTCCAGAGGAATACAACAATCTAGACATCGACGTTAGCATAAAGCATGTAGTAGAAGGGGCGTTGGCTAGCAAACTATCGGGCTTTTTTCTGATTTATAACAACAAGTTCAGTTTTAGTGCAGTAGCTTTTGGTCGTATAGGTGGACACAATATAAACGTCAAGATTTCTAGAACCACTGTTGACAAAATTAGAAAATTAAATTTGGATCCCGAAATATTGATATTGATAGTTCAGAGGAAAATTATTGAGGGAGATATTACCATTCTGATGAAGAAACAGTAATTTTTTCGAAATATTGAAATTTTACAATACTGCGTCCTTTAAAGCAGTTCCACAAGAACAATTGTTTTGTTCCTCTGGGATCATAGTTATTACTTTCTCCAGAATCCTCCTGGTGGTTTCAACGTTCTTGTTTAAGGTTTCTATGATTTCTCGTGATGACACAGGCTGATCAGCCCAAACATCATAATCTGTAATAGTAGAAACAGAAAGATAACAAATCTCACATTCTCTAGCCAAAATGCATTCAGGAACTAGAGTCATTCCTATAATATTAGCCCGAAATACATCCCGATATATCTTAGATTCTGCGCGTGTAGAAAATCTTGGACCTTCGATACACACGTATGTTCCTTTAGTATGAACTCGAATGCCTAACTCATTAATACAATTGCTAACAATATTTCTCATATCCACACAGAAAGGATCTGCCACAGAAATATGGCACACTTTTGGTCCATCATAAAACGTATAAGCCCGTTTTTTTGTTAAATCAAAAAACTGATCAGGAAGCATAACATCTCCCGGTTTTATTTCATAGTCCAAACTACCTACCGCAGAAGGTGCGATAATTCTCTTAACTCCCAATTCTTTTAGTGCCCAAATGTTAGCCTGATAATTTATCATGTGTGGAGGAATTCTGTGACCTTTTCCATGCCTAGGAAGAAAAGCTATTCTCTGATTCTCAAATTTTCCAATAATAATGGCGTCTGAAGTAGGGCCGTATGGAGTATGAGGGTTAATTGATTGTTCTATCTTAAATAAATTAGGGTCATAAATTCCTGTACCACCTATTATGGATATTCCTACGGATTTATCAATAGATAGCATTAGTAAACCACCATTGAATGAACACGATATCCTCGTTCTCTTAATAGTTTCCCCCCATCCAAGGAGGATAACTCCATTACGAATGCAAATCCCGCTACTTCGCCTCCCAGGTCCTCAACCAAACTGGCTGCGGCGGATGCAGTACCGCCAGTAGCAAGTAAGTCATCGGCGATTAAAATTCTGTCACCTTTCCTTAATGAATCGGATTGCAATTCCATTACGGCCGTGCCATATTCAATCCCGTAAGCTTGCTTTATCGTAGTTCCAGGAAGCTTTCCAGCCTTTCTTACCATAATTACCCCTTTACTAAATTTCAAGCCCAATAATGTAGATAAAATAAATCCGCGTGCTTCTATACCCGCAACATAATCTACTTCCTCATTGTGGAACTGGTCAAAAAAATGATTCCCAAGGATGTCTAAGGATTTACCATCTCTAAATACAGGATTGATATCCTTGAACAATATTCCTTGCTTAGGAAAATCAGGATAATTCTTTATTAAATTTTGAATGTGGCTAATATCCGAATGCACAAAATTTTTTTAGATTTATGCCTATAAAAAACATTACTAGAAGCTTTCAAGAAACAAATATTATAAATGCTTACCAGTTTAATTATGAGAATGATATAATTGAAACTTGCCGATGCAAAGAGAGATCCCTATAGGAAGCTTGCAAAAGAAAACAACTATAGGAGTCGTGCCGTTTACAAGCTTTCACAATTAAATAAATCACATCATCTGTTGAAACAAGGGATGAAAATAGTTGACATAGGAGCAGCTCCCGGAGGTTGGTTACAATTTGCATCTAAAATAGCTGGAAATAAAGGAAAGGTCATTGGGATCGACTTGAAAGAGATCGAACCAATTTCAAACGTCATCATAATTAATGGAAATATAGAAGATGAACAAACGGTAACATTATTATTTAAGTATTTGGAGGGCAAGGCCGATATAGTCTTGTCAGATCTTGCACCGAATGTATCGGGATTGTGGGAGATGGATCACCTAAAGCAAATTGACCTGACAATGAAGGCTGTGGAGATTACTAAAAAAATCCTAAAAGTAAATGGAAATGCATTGTACAAAGTATTCCAAGGAGAAGCAACACCGGAATTTATCACTTATGTAAAAAGCATATTTTCTGCAGTCCACATAACAAAGCCTGATGCAAGCAGGAAACAAAGTAGTGAGATATATTTATTGTGTAAGCAATTTAACCCAACAATAGAATGAGCAATAAGATAGTTAATTTTTGCGTCCGATATTTAGCATTTTTTCAGCATGTTCCAACTTTGAAACATCTCCACTGTTCTTTATAATAGTCTCTAATAATTTTTGGGGGCGTCCTTCATTTAAAGAATCCCTCGCAATCAATATTGCGTCACTTAAAGATTCTACATCCCCTCCAACCATTAAGGCAGCAGCACTGTTAAGCAAAACAATGTTTTCCTTTGATTTATTGGATTGTATTCCATATATTATGCGTAAACTTTCATTTATTGATTCCATCCTATCCCTTACAATTATTTCTTCGATTGAGGATTTAGGCAAACCCAGTGAAACAGGATCCAATAATTCATTTCGGACACTATACTTTCCATCCTGAAAAGTGATATGAATCACAGTGTTTCTGCTCGTGGTAGACAGTTCATCCATTCCATCATGGGATCGAACAATCATCGCGCGCTGCAAACCAAGAATAGGTATTATTCCAGGAATAAGGGTTAACAAAGATGGATCGGAAACTCCTATTACCTGACCATACAGATTTCTGCATGGGTTACACAAGGGTCCAACTTTATTAAATATTGTACGGATTCCTAGCTCCTTCCTCACCTTAGAAACATACCTTAATCCTGGATGAAATTTGGGAGCATAAAGGAAACCAAGGCCGTAATTTTCAATCGATTTTACAATAGACGAGATATTGTCGTCATCCAATCGATAGCCTACATGTTCGAACAAATCTGCGCTACCACTTAGACTTGATGACGATCTGTTACCATGTTTTGCTATTGCTATTTTTTTACAAGAACTAGCAATCACGGCTGAAGTGGTGCTTATATTGAAGGTGTTTAAAAAATCTCCACCGGTTCCACAATTATCTATAATCGGGAGATCAGACACGGGATTGATAGGGATGGAAGATCCCCTGATAATTTCAATTACACCCTTTAATTCTTCAAGGTCTTCTCCATTCAAGATTAAAGACATTAAGAAAGCTGAAATAAATACATCAGAACAACGTCCATTAATAATATTAGTCATTACTGTCCTAATTTCATTATTATTTAACCTCTGTCCGGTCGAGAGTTTCTTTAGATAAATTTGGTTTTGCGAGTATAACTCATCTGTCTTATAGCTATTGTAATTACAATTAGTTGTACCTACATCTGTATCGATATTTTTATTCTTTGAGGTCATTTCTTTACCATTCGAATAAAATTAGATAGAATTTTTTTACCTTCAACAGTCAATATCGATTCAGGATGGAACTGTATCCCCTCTATCAGATATTTTTCGTGACAGGCACTCATTATTTCTCTGTCGTCTAATGAAATGGAAGTAATTTTCAAACATTTCGGAAAATTATCTTTATCAGCAATTAATGAGTGATAACGTGTCGCTACAAACGGGTTTTTAACACCTTCAAATAAATCAGTATTGTCGTTGAATTGGATATCACTGGTCTTACCATGCTTTATTTCATTTGCCCTTTTTACCGTTCCACCAAAGGCGTTCACAATGCCTTGATGCCCCAAGCAAATACCTAGAATTGGAACAGATGGTCCCAGTTTGGTTATCACCTCTGTACAAATTCCAAAATCCTTTTTGTATTTGGGATGTCCTGGACCGGGCGATATAATAATTGCATCAGGATTCATTTTAGATATACCTTCAATGGTGATCTGGTTATTCCGTTTCACTACAGGATCGGTACTTAATAAACCCATGATCTGAGCAATGTTATAAACAAAAGAATCGTAATTATCAATAATAAGGACTTTCATTTAACTAGTGGTCACAATCTATTATCCAAAAGTTGATAATAATACTTTCTAAAAAGGCTAAACATGTAACATCTTTTTGTATTTGTCATACCTATCCAATATATTTTCACTAGTTACTCGCATTAATCCGTCTATTCCAAACTCCTCTATCGCAAAAGTACCCATCACACTTCCCATAAGAATTGATTCTTTAATTAATGCCAAATCCTCAATTAAATGATTTTTAGATTTTGAGATTAAATATCCCATAAATCCACCAGCAAATGAATCCCCAGCTCCTGTAGGATCAGTAACGCTTTCTAATGGGTATCCAGGTATTGGGACAACTTCCTCACCAATAAAGAGTAACGCACCATGTTCGCCCTTTTTAATAATTGCAAAATTTGGACCATAGGATAATAGTTGTTTTCCACATTTAACAAGGTTAGAATTATTACAAAGCAATCTTGCCTCTTGGTCATTTATTACTACCCCATTAGTTTTCTCAATCATAGATATAACAGAATTCTTTTTATTCTGAATCCAATATTCTATTGTGTCGCAAACAATTAACTCAGGGCTGTTAAAACTATCAATTATTTTTATGTTTTGTTCAGGATCATTATTTGCGAGATAAATAAATTTTGAGTTTTTATATTCTACTGGAACAATCGGTTCAAAATTTTCAATTACGTTAAGTTCCGTTATGTTTGTCGTCCTATGAGATAGGTCAAAATCAAATGTAGAATCATAAAAGAATGTTTTTTTGTCATTGAATCGTTTTAAGCCCTTTATATCCATTTTATTGCCCAACTGAGTGTAATATTTATCTGGAAAATCATTACCAATCGCACCTATTAATGAGACAGGTACGAAAAAGGATGCAGCCATAGATGCATAAGTCGCAGCCCCTCCCAAGATACGCTCTTTGGTCTCAAAAGGAGTTCTTGTAGTGTCTAAAGCAATCGAACCAAAAACTGTAAGCATTAGGAAGAGTATTAGAGTATTAAATATAAAACATTGGAAACACAATAAATAACGAACATGGGAGAAAATCTAAGGATAGTTGTAGGGATTACAGGAAGTTCCGGTGTAATTTATGGCATTGCGCTTTTGAGGGCACTAGAGAAATTTGAGATTGAAACCCATCTAGTGTTGAGCAAGTGGGCAGAGAAAAATATCGAGATTGAAACAGAGGAAAATGTCAATGAGATTAAAAAGATTGCGAATTTTGTATATGACGAAAATAATATGGCGGCTTCCATATCAAGCGGATCATTTAGAACCGACGGGATGGCAATTATTCCCTGTAGTATGAAAACCCTTTCCAGTATTGCCAATGGTTACGACGATAACCTCATTTCTCGAGCAGCGTCCGTTACTATTAAGGAAAATCGTAGGCTTGTCATAGTCCCCAGAGAGACCCCTCTTTCAAAAATCCACATCTCAAATATGTTAAAGTTAGCAGAGATTGGAGTGGTAATATTACCAGCAATGCCAGGATTTTACCATAAACCAAAATCAATTGACGATCTAATTTCTCATATCATTGGAAAAACACTTGATCAATTTGGAATAGACAATGATATGTTCGCCAGATGGAATAAAAAATAAAACTGGGCAGCCGCAACATTTGTTACAAAAGAGGCATCATTATGAAACAGAATCCTCTAGTATAGGTACTACTGACCTAAGAAATTTATTGCCCGAGTAAAATTATACTGCTTACCCGAGTATTTGCTATCTAGATAGGATATTCATTTAATTTTTTCCCAAAGATCCATTTTTTCTAATTTTTTCTTCCTGTTATGTTCTTCAAGCATATGGTAAACTGATTTGTGGGAGCTGCCCTTACATATCATTAAAATTGCATTTAAAGCTAGAGAGGTTTCGTCATAAGTACCAATGAATCCCACAAAATGCCCGTAGATCGATATATCAGCACCAGAGAAATCCTCCAAATTCTTTCGAAATTTACCGCTCTGTCCAATAAGTCTAGATTTGATCCGGTCTAAAGAATTCATTGATTTTCCAGAATATTCTCGCAGATCAACAAGTTGTAGTAAAGAATCATCAGATAGCAACCTGTAGGCCCTTTCAGGAGAGAAGCCTTTTGAAATCGCCATTATTATTTCGTATGCTTTGAATATTCCACTATTTGTTAAGGATGCTTCGTTTTTTAATCGGATCGTTACATCTCCAGTATCTCCGTCTATATCTAGGATAATATTACATTTTGATTCTATTTCAGATTTGACAGAACCTTTTTTCCCAACTATTACCCCTATACGATCTTTGGATACTTTGATTACCTTAAAAATATTGTCAAAAGTCACTATATGATAGTGAACACTAAACTATAATATATTTTAAAAAAAAGAGTTAAAGTCATCCGCCATGTACAACTGACAAAATAGTAACAGTATCTCCGGATGAAATTTTTGCTCCTCTGCCACCAAGTACAGAGGACTCGACGCCATTGATGGCTATCATTATTTCGCTCTCTTTTATCTTATTTTCTAAATCATATTCCCTCTCCAATAATGTGAGTATTTCATTAATGCTAGAATTAGCTACATTGATATTTACTTTGGAAAATCCAGCTAATTTCCTTATCCCACCGAGTAAATCAACAGTTATCAATCTTATTCTGCAGTTTCTTCACGAGATTCGGTATTTTCTTCAGAATATGAGAGTGAAGCATTCTGTTGGGCAAGGTTTCTATTTACATTCTTGGTAATGTAGCCTGCTATTTTGTTTCGTAATTCCTTTGAACGAACAATAGCAAAATTCTTTATAGTTTCTTTATTTTCGTTAAAATCACTAGTAAATTTATCAGGATAACGTTCCAACAATTCGTTGGCCATTTTTTTGACTCTATCCACATGATTAGAAAAAAAACAAGGGTATTTTATCTTTTATCTTAATTAGATTCCACCAAAGGGCGGGTCGAGGATAGATAGGCTAATTCATGAATCGTGTAGAATTCTTATAAAGAATTTCAGTTAAGTCATCAATGGATTTTTTTAACAAAACAGAAGCAAAATAAACTATGCTAACCACCAAAGAAGGAGAAGTAAGGGCACCTTCAAAACAATTCTTGTATTTGACCGGACCATCAGTTTCTACCAGAATCAGGTTAATATCAGCTTCTTTTAGCAAAGTTTGTTTGTCACTCGAGTACAGGAGATAGGGACCGAAAGAAACGAAATACCCTTTATCATTTATTCTTTTTAGATTGCTTTTATTCCCATCATACCAATGGAATACTGCATTCCTAATTTTATATGAAGGCAGTATCTCCATAATTTCATTGACTGATCTTCTAGAATGAAGAGACACCGGCTTGTTATTTGTTTCTGCTAGATGTAGCATTTTTTCGAAAACAATTTTCTGTCTTTCTAGTGTATTGTCTGGATCCAAATTAGCATATGTTGGATCAAGTCCAATTTCACCTATTCCATCAATAAAATCAAGTTTGGATTGGAAAAGACCTTCAAACAATTGCATGTCAGAAGAAACCGTTGCAAACTGTGGATGTATACCCACAAAAACCTTAAAAAGATCAGAGTCCTTAAAAAATTTTTCTTTTAATGATAATGCCTCTAAAGAGGAATTGAAATCTTCTGATACGCAAATTGATTGAACATTGGCCTGGCGCATGTAGTCGAATATGATACTATGATAGTTCTGATAATGTTTATCTGACAAATGTATGTGCGAATCGACGTAATACATATTACATGATCATTATTAGATTCAACTAATTAATTATTAGTCTCGTTAATGATATTATTAACAAACGATTAATCTATCTACTAGTTATCTGAAATTCAATATTGTTTTAAGAATCAGTCAAGGTAAATTGCATTCTGAGTCTGAAATTATTATGGCCAACGATTGATAAAGAATTGATGCAGTAGTAAGAATGAACACTTTAATTGAATCAATTTTACATAGGCGTTTAATAAACAAAGTAATAAATTTAGTGGAATAAATGGCAATAAACTCAGAATCGGAAATAGCCCTGGCTTCCATTCACAGAATTATAAAAAAGTACGGTGCCGAAAGGGTGAGTGATAGTGCAGCAGATGAATTGAGACATATACTAGAAGCATTAGGAGAAAATATTGCTAAACAGGCCGTACAGTTGGCCAGTCATGCTCACAGGAAAACCATAAAATCTGAAGATATAACTCTCGCATCAAAAAATTTTATAAAGTAAGAATATAGTGTCAAGATCGTAATCATTTTTGATGTTATTGAAAAGTTCGCACTACAAGCTAGAAAGATAGAAAAACCATTACAAAAGAAATATAAGTTTTCAATCAATGATAAATCAAACAGTTGGTGGGGTGGCAGAGCGGCCATGCGTTCGCCTGCAGATTCAAAGATGCAGATAGCGAATATATAAGGGTTCGAATCCCTTCCCCACCTCTTAAGCAATATTATCTCAGATGTATTTTGATAATAGATACACTTTTGGTATTTATTATTTTGTTGACGTCCTTTAGCAAAAATTCCATATTTATGTTATAAAAATATTCTGAATAGTCTTTAAATTTTTCCATGGAGCGATTTAGGATAGAGAAAAAAATGCCATTTTCTCCTTTTTGGAAGTGTACGTATGCTGCATCAACCAAAATCAAACCATTTAAAAGACTTTTTGTTGGTCCCTTTGAATCTTTCCAAACGCTCTCGAGTACTTCATGAGATTTCCAATATCTTTCAATATTAAATAAGAATACGGATGACATCACAGCATCTTCTCTGGATAAAAAATCGGTTACTTCATTCAATTCTTCTAAGCGGATCAAGGATCCTATCATGTTAATGGGTCCAAAAAAATTATGATCATCCGCGCTCAGTGAGGTATTGTCCTGTGTACTAACGTCTATCTCGATAAAATAACTTGAAATCCTGATATCCCTAACTTCTGCATGTTTGTAGTTTTGAAGCAGTGAACGCAGTGAACGCAAAACACTCTTGGAGTTTATGGGCAAATAGTTATTCCTATTGTCTAGATAAACAAGATATCTTTTCTTCATGTAAATAGTTTGTTATTAACCAATTATAGTAAATGAGCCTTCTCATTTTAGGGCCAAAAGTAGTTAGGAATAGATATCCTGTTATCAATAAACCGATTCAGACGAAGGTCTTAAACCTCTTTTTTTTGATACGAAACCACAATTACCACATTTATACACCCTTTTTCTTTTATATGTGTAGATAACATCTATTTCTTCTATCCAATCATGCGCAGTTTTTAACATACAATTTGTGCAAAATCTTTTTTCCAAATGGATTTACCAGTTATATTTGAGGTCAGACAAATAAAAATAGATTTTCGGAACCATTTGATTATTTTCTTAATCTTGTCCTTAACAATAACGGGACTTCTCGTGGGCTTTTTGCAACTGGAACACTTGCCTTAGCGTAGTTATTTATTTTTGAATCGGCAGATCCATAGTTTCCGTAAACTATAGCTCCAGCATGACCCATTCGTTTTTCTTTGGGGGCAGATCTTCCTGCTATGTAGGCGACAACAGGTTTTGAGAAATTAGTCTTTATAATATAGTCGGCGAGTTGTTCTTCTGCATCACCACCTATTTCACCAACCACAACCACTGAATCAACATCTTCCCTGTTCCTAATTAACTCAAAAGAATCGATAAGATTAGTTCCATTAATTGGATCGCCTCCAATTCCCAGTCCTAAACGTTGTCCAAATCCGGAGTTGGATAGATGAAATGAAACTTCATACATTAAGGTCCCACTTCTTGAAAATACAACCGTATTGCCCTTAGTAAAAGGTTGAGCAGGCATGATTCCGACTTTCATTATCTCGGGGATAATCACTCCGGGAGTATTTGGTCCAATCATTTTTGCTCCTTTTTTCTGAGCATACTCGTAGACTTTTATTGAATCAATAATTGGTACGTGTTCAGGTATTGCTACTATTAGTTTAATTCCATTATCTAGAGCTTCTTTAGCTGCTTTATAAAAGAAAGGAGCAGGTACGAATATTCCAGATATTGCTGATCCTGATGCTTGTACTGCCTCCGCCATAGTATTGAAAACAGGAACATCCTCGAATTTAGAACCTCCTTTGCCCGGTGTGACGCCTGCGGCAATATTCGTTCCATAAGATCGCATCAGTTTTGTGTGTGTTGACCCAAAGCTGCCCGTGATCCCTTGTATAATTACAGGTTTCTTTTCATAGTCAGCATCAGATTCAATCCCTGATAAAATTCTAAAAATATCAAATTGTGTGCTCAAATTGTCCCACTTTCTTTAGTTGGTATTTATCTTTAGAACTACAGCATTTATTGCTTCCTCTACTGTGTCAAATAGGCGTGTATTACTTCCATTAAGCAATTCCTTTGCCTTTTCGGATTGCGCTCCAGAGATTCTAGCGTATACCGGCACTGTCAATACATTATTCATATATGCCTCAAGAATACCTAGTGCTACAAGGTCTGTCCGCACAATTCCTCCATATAAATTCACAAGGATTGCTTTTATTTTCGGAATCCTACTTATGACTTTAAGAGCTTCGTAAATAGTTTCGCTTGTGGCTCGTCCCCCAAAATCAAGGAAAGCTCCGGCTTTTCCATTTGCATCAGTAACCATATCTAAAGTGGACATTACCAAACCAGCACCATTGCCTATAATTGCAATGTCACCTTCCAATTCAACAAAAGAGAATCCATTTTTAGCGGCTTGTTTTTCCAAATCGCTTAAATATAGGTATTTTTGCAAATCCTCGTGCCTAAAGAGAGCGTTATCATCTATGATCACTTTAGCGTCCAAGGCAAGTAAAGAGTCATCAGAGATGATAGCAAGAGGATTTATTTCGGCAAGTTCGGCCTCCTTCTCTACAACTACTTTAAAGAGATTCAGCAATAGATTGACAAAACTTTCTTTGGATTCATCTGGGATATTCAAATTCGATGCGATAGCATTCGCTAACTCACCCGATATGCCGTCAATAGAGATATCTTGGATTATTTTATTATCAGTTTGTTCAATATCAATCCCCCCTTCTGACGAAGCAATTATCGAGAAGCAGCGCTTGCTCCTGTTTAAGAAGATAGACAAATAGATTTCTTTAACAATATCAACCATTTTCTCTAAGAGGATACCCCTTGGCAATTCGCCTTTAACTTCTTTCTTCAATAATTCATCAAACTTTGTTTCTAATTCAGAAGTATCTTTGCATTTTTGAATTGCTCCTGCTTTGCCTCGGCCACCAACAGTTAGTTGAGATTTCAAGACAAAGGGAAAACCTAGTTTCTGAGCTCCGATTCTGGCATCTTCCACATTTTCAGCTAGAATAGACTCTGGTATTTTTATACCAAATTGATTAAATAGCTCTTTTCCTTGATATTCGAGAAGTCGCATCTTTGTAAAGTTTTGAAAATACTCTTTATAAACAATCCTTTTTTATTTTTATTTAAGGATTACTGAAATAGGTTCTGTAAACTCCGTCTTATGAAGATATAAATTAAAGGAGTAATAGTCGTCAGATGATTTTAAAAATTAAATATCTATTTCTTGGCTTGTGGATTCATTTCTCCTCACTCTTTATCTATAGGAAATAAAACATCAATGCGATTTTGTCATTAACTCTTATAGTGATTTGGTCCCTAGTTTGAGTTCTTGTGATAGTTACAGAGTTTGGATTTCCATTCAATCATTACTAATAGCGTCTGGGAATATTTCAAAGATATTATGCCCTGATGAGAAATACCCACAAAGGGAGTTACGAAAAAGATTATCAATCAAAGGAAATGAATCGTTTTCTTCACGAGCCGCAAGAAATTACTTAGAACATGTTGATAAAAGACTTTAAAAATAATTTCAAGATTCTACGCATCATAACATAGCTTATGTTCTTATTGGTTATAGAGAAGCTCTGATTTGGGGAAATATGGATTATGAGATTTTTTAATTCTAGTAATTTTACTTTTAGATTCTGAGGTCACATATATGAGATAAATCCATTATATGAAGAAATAAAGATTTTATTGGTCAAGGTTGCTATCGGTTGCTCAAATCGAGGTTGAATAACTATGATTTCGGCTTTGAACTATCCTATTTTTATTCGATGATTAACATTGATAAAAAGTTAATTAGTGATTTTGATAGTTTAAAACCTACTTTTTCTTTTAAATAATCCATATGTGTTTTGAGATTTTACAGGAGGATATCTTTCATTTTTGCCTAATGGGATAACTTTTTCTTCTTTAGTTGGTGGCCTTTCATTTTCAGTGAATGTTAGAGTATAGTCTGCTTTAGTAGGTGCTTTTTCCCCAGTCTTGAAGGTAACTATCTTAGGGGAACTGACTTTTTTCATATATACCACCAACGAGACATGATATAAAAGATTAACCTTTATATTAGTGTATCAAACGGGTTTCCTAAAAACTTTTATGTTACGTATCTGACGACTTTTTACACCTTTAATTTATATCTTCATAAGACGGAGAGTTGACGGAGCCCTGAATTATTCCCTAAATTTTTCAAGTCCTGACTCACATTGAGCGAGTTTGATGTAATATTCTTGACATTCAGCAAATACAAAGAGTAATCTCTTAGATTATTCATTAGTTCCACGTAGTTTGGCATCAAAGATTGATTTGGTTGTCCGTTTAGTAAGGTCTGCATTAATTCATTATTTTGAATGATCGAGACATTAATGACATCGGTAATGTATGTCTCATTGACACTGACACTATTTGCTTTAGCATCATTAATTTGATCTTGAACCTCGTTTTGCAATAACAAAAATTGACTATTGACTGATGTTAACGTATCATTTGGATCCAAGAATGAAATGGTCATGTTACTCATTCCGCTATTTTGTATATTTTCGGATGGTAGAAACCATACAATGAAGCTAGCACCTATAATACCTATTACTAGAATACCGGTTAAGATGATTCCTTTTTTATTAATTTTTTTGATATTATTAGTATTATCATTTCCTTTCTTGTCTGTAGTCATCGATTTTTTTTGATTATACTATAATTATTACTTTATGTTTAGCTAGATTTTTGGATAGAAATATAATCATAAACATATTATCTCAATAGAAGAGAAAGATTCATCATGAATCAGGACAATAAATACGCACTAAGAAGGATAAAGTATCAAGGAACACAGATGATTAATATTTGTGATCTCGATTTGGTGGGTAAAGAGATTAACAAAGGTGATTTTACGATAAATATATCAAAAGAATATTTTCAAGATGAAGAGATCAATGAAAAAGAGGCTGCAAGTTTACTAAAATCCTCGTCAGTGTTAAATTTAGTCGGTAAGAATATTGTTGCCCTCGCCCTAGGACTAAAGCTCGCAAAAGAGAATAGTGTAAAGGTGATTGAAGGTGTTCCCTTCTTGATGGTGTTTAGTTTTTTAGGAAATTATTAATTTACAAACAACTGAGTATCAGTGATTCTAATACTTGAGATCTTTTATTAGATCATAAATGTTCTTGATCTCATTCAATGGTGAATCAGAATTGACTATTGCTCTCCCTATAATTAAATATGTAGAACCAGCCTCTAGTGCCTTTTTGATGTCTCCTCCCTGTGTAATAATACCCGGTGAGTAAATAGGGACGCTTTCATTACCTTTAGATCCTAACTCTTTTAATATATCCAATCTATTTCCTCCAACTACCACACCATCTACACCCACAGACTTAGAATTATCGTAGAATACGCGATAAACAGGCTTTGAACTCTCCGATGTGTCAAGACCGTTTGGAATCGAAAAGGAGGCTCCGTAGCCTTCGACCGCATCAGCATGGCTCATGTATACAAGAGATATTACCCCAAAATTCAATGAATGAGCATAATCAACCGTAGATTTAAGACTGATTTTACCTATAAAAGGATTTACAATAACAGAATCGAATCCCAAAGACGAAAGATATTTTATGGTAACCTGATTGGTATCAAAAATATCATTTAGTTTGAGATCTGCTATAATCTGCAGGTTGGAGTCATGAGCAATTTGTGTAATTTTCTTTAGATCGATTTTGGACAAGGGTAGTATCACATGGAAATTTAGCTTGATAGCACAAACATAATCATGCAACTGACTAATAATATGGCATACATAGTCGAATAAGTTTTCTACCCCATACGATGGATCTAGAGCCAAAACGATATTGCTGCTTTTCTCTCTTTTGATTGCATTAATCCTATTTGAGAAGGAATCGTTTTTGTCCATTTCAAAATTTGATTAGAGGGTGCACATCATGCAATTTTATGATCTTTAGATATATAAAACCATGTTCATCGATATGATTTGAGAAAGAAGGAGCAGTTGATTTTTGCATGCTAAATTTCATGAAATATTTTTCAATTACTTCCTCTAATAAGACATAATAAAAGTAACTCGTATCTGAAGAGTCCGTCAAGTTTAAATGAGATCCCAAAACGTATTTCATATTGGATTCTTCGTCTGGAAGATCCGAATCATTTGACCCTGTTTTTGGGAAAAGAAACAATGGCAAAGTAGATTCCTCATAGATGGTATGATATGCAACTAATTTCGACAAACTAAATAGATCCCGTAACCCAACACCTGTGTATTTGGTTGTTGCACCTATCTTTGCGGGTTTGAGGAACGACTGAGGCGGTATAGATAACTTAATGATAGGCGAATACAATGCTGATGTATCCTTAATAGAATGAACCATCGCAGCTTCCTCATTATTATTGTTGATCTTATACGAAAGATATTGATTTTCCCCTGACTTTATGTTATCGACATAATAGGTAATTGAGTGTCCATTTAGAGTATCTAACTGAGCAGCAAAGATATCTGAATTTTGATAACTATATTCATAAATAGGAATTGGAATTCTCTCCAATGAGCAAACTAATCTAGCAAAATCATTTAGGGATTTTAATTTTATATAAATTGGCGATTTTAGCAATTTGAAACGAACTTATGAACAAGGTAAAAATTATCCACATATAATTTTAATACAATAAAGTATATTAGATAGAAAACCAAGGCCGACATTTTAAAAGTAGACTTGAGCAATCAACCTTTTCGTATGGGCGAACATCCCCTTAGATAAACTTCTGAACGCCTACACACAATGTATGATCTACATAATGCATGATGTACATAATAGCGAAATTTAGAAAAATTATTTAATTGTTGCAATTTGTACTCGTTTAATACATAAAAATAGATAAGTTACGTGGTTAACGAATATTTCAGATAGAAATGAGAATAAATAACATTTAATATCGAAAAAAATCAAACCAAATTATGCTAGGTTACTCTGATGATGATATCAAAAATGCAGCAGAGATAAGAGAATGGTTAACTAAACAAATTTTAGAAAAACAGGATGAAATAGAGAAAATAAAGATAAATCTCTCATTAATTGATTCTGTATTAAAACAAGGAAGTTTTAAAACTGCGGCCAATCTTAATTTCTCAAAAAAATTCTCACCCAGTGAACAAAAAAATGAGATGAATTCGATGAAGAAAACTCCTAATCAATATTATGAAAAACACAGAGAGAATGAGGAGCAAACTGAACCAAGAGAACAAGCCGTCGAAGAAACAAGACTAATAAAAAGATTAAAGGATAATACACCCCTTGCACGCGTTCATGTAACATCGGAAGAAGTGACAATTATCCCCGAAGATCCAATCAAAATTAGCATAGAAACTCCACCTTTTAGGTCATTCTTTTTAAATAGAATATTACAAGGAATGAGAAACAAAGACCTTGATAAAATCAAACAAGGGCAATTGTCGGAATCGGATATGATAAGTTATGATATTATTACCGAAAATGAAAATAAAGATATCCTCAAGAAAATACAAATCAAGAATTATAGAGATAAGGAAAGGATCAATGAAATTTTCAATACCGCCGCATGGGTGTTGACAAGAATGTTAGATAAAGTCGACAAATAATGGACAAAATAGTTGTATTGGATTTTGGGTCACAATATAGCCACCTAATATGTAGGAGAATACGAGAATTAAATGTCTACTGCGAATTAGTTCCTTATAATACGCCAATCAAAAAAATTAAAGATCTAGAGCCAAAAGGAATAATTTTTTCAGGTGGGCCTGCCAGTGTTTACAGTAAAAATTCTCCTAAACCCGACAATGAAATATTTGAATTAGGTGTTCCTATTTTGGGTATTTGTTATGGACATCAGATCATTGTTGATCACTTCGATGGCAAGATAAAGAGAGTCCCGAACAGAGAATATGGGAACGCACTGTTGACAATAACTAACAAAACTAACTTATTCAAAAATATCGATGCAGATGGCCTGAAATGTTGGATGAGTCACAATGATGCCGCAGAAATAATCCCTAAAGGATTTGAAGTCTTAGGTAAAACAAGTAGTTCTTTTTCAGCAGCAATAGGAAATAGTGACAAAAAGATTTTTGGATTACAGTTTCATCCAGAGGTAGCACATACTGAGAAGGGCGATAAAGTATTATTCAATTTCGCTAATGTGATTAGTGAAGCAAATCCTGAATGGAGTATGTCGAACTTTATTGAAACAAGCATTAATGATATAAAAATGAAGGTTAAAAATGAAAAAGTCCTATGCGCTGTCAGCGGAGGTATTGACTCTACTACTTGTGCAATCCTCATACACAGGGCAATCAAAGATAATTTGACTTGCGTTTTTGTAGATAATGGATTATTGAGAGAGAATGAAAGAGAAGTTGTTGTAGACATATTCAAAGAAAAATTAAGAATACCTTTGAGAATCATAGATGCGAGGGAGAGATTTTTGAAAAGTCTTGAGGGATTAACAGATCCGGAACAAAAAAGAAAAAAGGTAGGTGAGGAATTTGCGAGAGTATTTACAGAATTTGCTGAAAATGAAGGACCATTTCAGTGGTTAGCTCAAGGAACGTTGTACCCGGATGTTATAGAAAGCGGAGTATCTGGCGGTCCCGCTACAGTAATAAAAACTCATCATAATGTAGGTGGACTCCCCGAGTGGCTCCATTTAAAAATTTTAGAACCTTTGAGATATTTGTATAAAGACGAAGTACGGAAGGCGGCAAAAATAATGGGTGTACCTCAGGATTTGCTTACCAGACATCCATTTCCTGGGCCGGGGCTTGCAGTTAGAATTGTCGGTGAAACTACTCGAGAGAAGATAAATGTGGTCAGAAAAGCCAGCAAGATAGTAGAAGACGTACTAGTTGAAGATAATTTGTACAATAAAGTATGGCAAGCATTTGCGATAGTGGGAGATGATAAAGCGGTCGGAATTTTGGGGGATGAAAGGATTTTTGGTCATATTGTTTCCGTAAGAGTTGTTGAATCTGTTGATGCGATGACAGCCGATTGGGTAAGATTACCGTACTCCACTTTAGAAAAAATTAGTTCCAAGATAACGAACGAAATTGAAAATGTAACCTGGGTAACATATGCAATATCAAGCAAGCCACCTTCCACTATTGAACCTCAATAACCAGAAAGGTTGCGAGAAATTTGTTATATCGGTTATATGATTACGAAGAATGCTATAGTCCAGTTCTTTCCTAAATAAACAGACAGTATTAAATTAGATAGTAAATATGGGAGTTGTTGATTCTTAATGGGATTGATAATATCATACATCCTCATCTTTAGAATCAATCGGTTTATGCTTGTTCTTAAATTTGTTCTTGTTTTTTAATTTATTTTTGTTCATGCGATTGATTCGAAGTATAATTAAGAAAGTCAAACCCCAAAGGATCAAAGCAATAGAAATTTGATTTATCATCCATAAATAACCTCCAATCAATGCGAGTCCAAACCCTGTAAAAGTAAGAATATTCTTCGTTTTCATAATACTTTATATTTGTTCACCCCATAAAAAGATGAATCGTGATTCGAAGTCGTAATGTGGGTTACCAAGGCTCTGGAATTTTCCAATAGCATTCCAACCAAATATTTTCCAATTTGCAATTTTTGTTTCTTCAATTCGAGGTTTGGCACTTTTCTTTTTGAAAAAAATCCGATTTTAGAGTCAAAATCCATACCTACAAGCAAGATCTCTCTCGCTAAAAACCCATCCGCAAGAAATACACTTCTATCGCCATCTGTAAATCCGCCAAAATTGTAGACATTCTTCAAGGGAAAATTTTGAGTCGTTCCTATAACATTACTAAAAGATGGAACCTGTGAAGTGATTTTATCGATGTTATCACCATGAGCATGTATTACCATAATTGATCCTCCAGAATGAGCTCTGACTAAGGATTTATAATCCCCATCAAGATCCGTTACAACAAAATCTGGAATAATTCCTAAATCCAGACACATTTCAGTAGCACCATCAGCGGCTATCACCACTATATCCTCTGACACGGCATTATTAGATTTGCCTTTCTTGCAGCTGCAGATTTCAAGAATGTAACTTTGTACTGTGCTTTCTTCAATGCTAGGGCCTGCGCCTATCACCAATGCTTTGTTGTCTTGTATTTTTCGGAAACATTTTGGATCGATGCGTTCATTTGAGATCAAAGTTGATAAGTTCAAGGAATTGAGAAAATCCCTCTGAATGGGAATATTCAATAATCTAGCAATTATAAGATAATAAGGATACCAGTTATTAAAATGCAATCAATTATTCAATAACCATTGAGTAGTATATCTTGATTTCAGTCCACTGAATATTTCCCCAAAAAATCGGGTCACAAGTTATTATATTTTTCAAAAATATATGCACATTTAACTGTTAAATAATAAGATATATCAGAGCATGGTATGGACATGAACGATATAGATAATAATTCAGATGATGAGTTAAAAAGGATATATGGTCTTAAGAATATTGCGGTAGTTGGAATGTCCCCAACTGAAGGAAAACCATCTAATTATGTTCCAAAATACCTAATTGAAAAAGGATACAATATCATCCCTGTAAATCCTATTTATGAGGAGATCCTAGGTAATAAATCATATCCAAAGGTATCGGATATCCCCCATCATGTAGATATAGTAGACATATTTCGAAAATCTGAAGATGTATTACCAGTAGTTAAAGATGCAATTCTAAAGAATGGAATCAACGTGATATGGATGCAATTGGGAATTTACAATAAGGAAGCAAAAGAAATTGCAGAAAAGAAAGATATCGGAGTCATTTATAACAGGTGTATCCTAAAAGAACATCAGCGATTGTTTTGATCACATATCTCTAATTTGAATATTAATCCGTAAAATTTTGAAAAGATAGAGTAACTTAATTAAATAGTAGATCATTTTATCTATTGTATCATTAATGCCTAAATGGGGCCAACTTGACAATAAAGTGGATTTAAAAAAAAATGAAAATTATAACAAAATAGGTTCTTTGCAAAATTTTACTAAGGTTATCGTATTTTGTATAGACAGAGATGACGATATAGGTATTAAAGGAGGGCTTGAAACTCCAATTATTGGAAAGGAATTATGCATTAATGCCGGAACAAGGTTAGCGATTGAAGATCCAGAAGATTCAGATTGTAATGCGATTTTTGGAGCCATAAAATCATATGAAGAATTTAAAATGAAGGGTTACGATGTCGAAATAGCCTTGGTTGCAGGCAAGTATAATAGAGGCATTGATGGAGATTTGAAAATCACTCAAGAGATCGACATGGTTCTTGGTATATACGAAGCAGATGGGGCGGTAGTAATATCAGATGGAGAAGACGATGAAACGGCAATACCTTTGATTCAAGGTCGTATTCCAATTATATCTATCCAAAGGATTATAGTAAGACAAAGTAGAAGTGTAGAATATTCCTATGCTATTTTAGCTCGATATATCAAAATCTTATTTTACGATCCACGGTATTCAAAATTTTTTCTAGGCCTTCCCGGTGCACTCCTAGTTACGAGTGGTTTGTCAATAATTTTTGGATTTTCTCGCGAAGCATTTGCATTGGGTATCAGCATTTTGGGTGCAGCTTTTATTCTCAGAGCATTTGATATAGATAAATCAATAGCCACTTTGTCAAAGCCTACTCCTTCTGGATTCATCCGTGTATTTTCTTACTTTGCGGGCACAATGATAATTTTAGCATCAATTTTAAACGGAATTTCTCATGTTCCTCAGGAAATATGGGATTCAAATCAAGGAATAACGTCAATCATAACAAACAAAGTTGTGCTAAGTAGTTTTGCAACTGGAACTATAACTCTACTGTGGATAGGAATTTCTACGATCTTCGCAGGGATATTGTTGAGTAACTGGTTCAAAGGAAGTATCAAAATAATATATGATATTCTGCGATTGGTCGTTTTGGCTCTATTTTACATACCCATGTTGCAATTGACTTCACTAATTACTGAGCGTGGAAATCCATTCAATCTAATTTCTTCATTGTTAATCGGTTTAGCGGTTACCCTCATAGCGGCAACTTTTCTATTCCAATACTTTAGAAACCGAAAGGGCGGTGAAGCTCTCAAACATGACGACCAGTAAGATATAATAGAGCATAAATGAGGGTATAAACATCTCTCCTAATGTCTATAATAGACAAGATTCTAAAACTACTGTATTCAACATCCAGACAAAATCTTATTTATAAAATATATGAAAAACACTTGACAAGCCAAATAAATCAATTTCCTTTCCCTCAACACATTGGAATTATTTTAGATGGAAATAGGCGATGGTCAAAAATAATGGATATCGATAAAGTGAAAGGCCATCAAATGGGTGCAGATATTGCGGAAGATTTATTGAATTGGATATACGACCTAGGGATAAAAATAACTACAGTATATGTGTTATCAAATGAAAATCTTCATAGGGAAACAAATGAACTCGAAAATATTTACTCCTTGCTCGAGGATAAATTGATTGGTTTGTATAATGATAGTAGGATACATGATAAGCAGATACGAATAAAATCGATCGGAGAATTCAATATACTTCCAAAGAGATTGCAAGATATTTTGAGAAAGTTGGAAACGAGAACAGAAAATTATGAAAACATGTATTTAAACATCGCTATAGCATACGGTGGACAGAAGGAATTAATTGACGCGATTAGAAAAATAGCGACTTCAGTAAAAGAAAACAAAATTGAAATAGATGATATAGATGAGAAGATTATTGAGGCAAATCTATATACGGCCCATCTCCCCCAAGCGGAGCCTGATTTGATTTTAAGAACATCAGGGGAAAAACGGTTAAGTGGATTTTTGCTGTGGCAAAGTGCATATAGTGAACTCATATTTGTTGATATTTTTTGGCCAGAATTTAGAAAAATTGATTTGATGCGAGCAATTCGAACTTTTCAAAAGAGAGCTCGAAGATATGGTAAATAAATTCAGGATTTAAATTAGACCAACTCCCTTCATACGTTATCAATGCCTCAGCACGGAGAAATTGATAACAAGAAAAACTTAATCTATTGCGGATATTGGATGACATTTGATGATTGGGAAGATATTCACAAGTATAGCCCCAATGTAGATGATTCAAACCATGATGTGAAAGAGACAGTTGAAGACATTGCATAAAGGGGCCTTTTCCATTAAGGTGTAGGAAGCGATATGATATAAACACGCTTTTATAATTGTTAAATTCATTCATTCAAGGCAATGTATGATGAAATTTCGGCCGGGGCTGTATTATATTTGGTTGACGAAAATTCCGAAATAATGTATTTGATCCTCAATTATAATTATGGACATTGGGATTTTCCCAAAGGGAATATGGAAATAGGGGAGACAGAGATAGATACCGTATTTAGAGAAGTGTCAGAAGAGACTGGAATTAAAGACGTTCAAATAATCAACGGGTTCAGACAACAAATTTCATATAAATATAGGAAAAAATCAAAATTAGTAAATAAAGCAGTAATTTACTATTTGGCCGAAACTAAATCAAAGAAAGTGGTCCTATCATTTGAGCATATAAATTTTGAATGGCAAACTTTTGAGCAGGCATTACAAAAACTTTCGTTCGAAAACAGTAAACGAGTCTTAAAAATGTCAAAAGAATTTCTGGTAACAACAGAAAACATGAAAAGAAGTCCTATTAAATCCTAAAAAAATTTTGTTTATAATTATCAAAATCAATTAAAAATGAGTTAAAAGAGCTTATTGGAACTATAGGTACTTGATTTACATAGCGAAATTCATTAGGCAAAAAAGTAATAACTATTGGATAAGAACATTCAATTCCAATCGATTTATTCTTTTCCATAAAGAGAATACCTCGTTCTTTCTGTTTATCTACTGCGCGAACCATTTCGGAGTAGGAATTTCGCTTCCAATGCTTACAGTCTACAACTAAAGCATTTTGTAATCTTATACCTACTACGTCAATTTGTCGAGTTGGATTCCTAATCCGATAGTTTTTGTATACCACATAATTGTGAAATTTCATTATCTCAGAAGCAAATAATTCAAAATCCTTCCAGTCAATTAACTTACAGACAGTCAAAATATCGGCACCACATTCAACTGCAGCTAACGCAATCATGATCTTATTATAGGAAGAGGCTTCGATTTGCTTGTATTTTATGAATATCCCTCTCTCGGACAGAAAATCTAAAACATCTATAGTTAAAAAACTATATTTGATTCTTATTTTGTTTATATTTGGATTAAATTCATTTAGTATCTTGATGAGCGAATTAGGATTGATTTTCAAAAATTTGAGTAAAAAAAAGAGTTGGGAGTTTTATTTTACTATTACTGTACCAACCATCGCTGGATGCAAGGTACAAAAATACGGATATTCGCCTGCTGTATCAAATTTATGCTCAAAGGTTTTTCCTTTGCTAGTCAGTGCTGTTGGACCAGCTAAACCTGAATCAAATGTCTTTCCAGCATCTGGTGCACCGGCGCTTCCAGATGTTACAGTATGGAATGCGGAATCATCGTTTGTCCACACTACAGTTTGACCTACAGTGGCTTCGATAGGATTTGGACTATATGACGTATCGGTCAAAGTAGATGCGCCCGGTACAATTGTTGCCTGTACTTTATCTGATTGAGCAAAAACACTAATGTTTGCGCTTGCTCCAATAGCGACTAAGCTAAGGATTGCAAGTAAACTTGCTGCAAGATAAATTGGTTTATTTACCATTTTTATCAATCTTAAATTAAAATTTACAGTAATAAATATCATAAGATTAAAGCGGGAGGAATTAAGTATCATAATTCACTTAATAAATATATTTAACCAATTGATCAGCAAAGATAATTACCCGATACAAAGTGAATGAGTTCATCACCCTGTTACAGCGAATCAGGCATTTTCCAATTTCGGATTCCGAAAAAAAGGTATTGTATAATATAATTAATAATAGACAAAGAGATTCGAACAACAAGATAAAGAAATTAAAGAATTTCTTCGGTTTTATAAGTAATAAGAAGGTTGAAAACCTTTCAACAACATCAGTTGAAACAAACAGTCTGATGGAAAAAGGCATCATAGAACCAAATAACACCCCCATAGATTCGAACCCAAAGGTTGTTTCGAACCGACAGGTAACTAATGAAAAATGCAAATTAACTAGCTTGGGTCTCATCCATATCTTCAGCAATAAATATACCTATTCACCAGACTTTCTCATCAAATATAACGACGATATCGTCTTGCACGAATTGTTATTTAAGCACTTCCAGTCCAACACGATAAAGACGGCTACAGCCAAGTTTTTTAACATAATTACAGAGTATTTGACAACGTCATCGAATTATATTATTAATTTGTCATTGGAGCAGGACAAACCCTTGACTCCAGATATGAAAGAAGAAATTGAGCATAAAATAAAGATCTTTTCTTTGATTTTAGGATTTAAGATAACAATTCTATTTAATGACTATAATATTATATCATCAAATATTGGGGCAAACAATGACAAAGTAATTTTTGCTATCCACCAAGTAGAAACTCTTATGAAAAAGAATTTATCTAAGGATCCAAAATTTCTAAATTTATTATCTATGGTATCGAGCGAATTTAATTCGGGCTATAATGACTTCACCAGTTTCATGGGTCAAGATAATAAACACTAATCCAAATTATATTTTCCAATCATTCTAAATATTGATCTATGAGACAAATTGAAAATCATTTAAAGAGCAATTCATGACGAAAACAAAATATAATAAGTATCCTATGCGTCAATTTACTAACGTAATGTCAAAAATATGTCTAAGATGTAATAAATCATTTAATGAAAGTGATGTTGAAGACGAAATATCACAAAAATACCCATCTTGTCCTGATTGTTGGAAGGAATGGACAACCTATGCAGTCATGGTTATGAATGAGATGAGACTAGATATGTCCCTACCCGAACATAGAAAAGCTTTAAGAAAATACGAAAAAGGATTTTTTGATAAAACATTAGGGGAAATAGAAAAAAAACCGGAAAATAAATAATTATATCAAAGTTGTAATTATTCATCCACCATCTCCATCAAAGTAGGAGGGACTACCCTCAGGATCAATTTGGGATTAGGTGTATTAAGGATTGATTCAAAAAAGCAGTCAAGTAGTTTTATTTTTTTGTGGGTTGGAAACCTAGTCAATACACTCGTCAGTGATGCCAACAGATCGTGCTTAAAAGAATCTATTATAGATGGATTTAATGAAATTTCAATCATATAAGAATAGAATATAGTACTAATTTCACTACTTTTCATGTCAGCCAATGAATTCAACCAAGAATCGAATATATTCATTAAAGACTGATTTTCAATTTTTCCATAATTAGCAAAAACATTTTGAATAATTTCTTTTTTTTCTGCCGTATCGAAAGATAAGAACTCGTTCAGTCGACTTTTAATGATAGGAGTTCGAAGACCAGATGGTAAATTTGATAAAATTATCAAAATGTTTTCTACAAATGATGATGCAGGATTATCCTTGTCCACATGAGTCTGAAAAAATCAACAATATTTTTTTCTTTCCAATTAGCACGACTTTAATTCATCTAGAGTGAGAACATCACTTAAACGGTCATAATGAAGCGAAAATTTTCGCTCCAATTCAGATAAGATCTTTGTATTCCATCTCACGCAGAAGGCAAATATTAAAACTACTAGGATTAAATATTCTATGTTTTTTAATAATATACCGTATGCCTTGTATAGTTACTGTAGGCGGATTTTATGGAGATGAAGGAAAGGGAAAGATAATTGCCTATCTTTCTATAAAAGATAATTATGACATAGCAGCTAGAGGAGGTGTGGGCCCTAATGCAGGTCATACTTTTGTTCAAAACAACAAAGAGTTCAAAGTTAGGATGTTACCTAGTGCAGTATTAAACAAAGATACTAGACTTTTAATTGGTGCAGGTGTCCTCATAGAACCAAACATATTATTAAAAGAAATAGAGACATTCAATACTACCGATAGGACTTTTGTAGATTTTCAATGTGGCATTATAGAAAAGATTCATCAAGATAAGGATAAAAATAGTGATCATCTTAAGAATTTGATCGGTACTACTGGGACAGGGACTGGCCCTGCAAATGCAGACCGAGCATTGAGAAGTCTAAAACTTGCAAAGGATTTGCCAGAGATTGCTTTATTTTTAGAAGATGTTAGCAATTCCATTAACCATTCAATAGACAACAAAGAAAAGGTACTAATTGAAGGGACTCAGGGTACATTTTTGTCACTCTTTCACGGGACGTACCCTTTTGTAACTTCAAAAGATGTATCAGCCTCAGCCATTTGTTCTGATGTAGGTGTAGGCCCAAAAAAAATAGACGAAGTTTTGATTGTTTTTAAATCATATGTTACTAGAGTAGGAGAAGGACCATTAAATTCTGAAATAAGTACTGAGCAAGCAAAGGAAAGAAATTGGTTAGAATACGGGAGCGTAACAGGAAGACAAAGAAGATCGGCTCCTTTTGATTACGACTTGGCAAAAAAAGCTATTCGAATTAATAGCGCAACACAAGTGGCGTTAACAAAATTAGACATTGTTTTCCCAGAATCCAAAGGTATTACAGATTTTTCAAAATTATCTGCAAAAGCTAAAGAATTTGTGGATAATATTGAATCCGAGACAGGATTACCAGTGACCATCATTGGAACGGGGGCAGAGATAATGGACACAATTGATAGAAGAAATAAAAAATAATTCTAAAGGGCCGAAAGTATCAATTTTTTGTTATCAACTTCAAAAGGCAAAAAAAAGGAAATGTTCTGGGTTTTGGCCCATGCATAATGTTATTTCGTTCAGACTTTGGTAGATATAGAAAGTAATGTTATTAAATCAACTTATTGGAAATAATTCCCTTTAAAGAACATCATTTTCGATGGAGAGACGTCCTGGACCAGACAAAAACAGGTTGAATGATTCGCTAAATTAACAGTTCGAGTCCAAATCCGCCGATAAAACCTTGCGAGACCTTAACTAAGAGAGTCGCACCTACCGTCTCAATAATCAACAATATCGAATCAATAAGCGTGGATATGTCCACTATTACGGCAAATCCCTACATTACTTCCAGAAGGCTATCGGTTAAAGCCAATCCAGGAGGACTTCCTACTATATTACCAAAAAATCCCGTGGTTTGTTCTACCCTTGAAGTTTGTCAAATCCTGAAAGATCAGCGCTATACCAACCACGATTCTACGCGGCAAAGGAGCGTATAAGGTAATTGCTTCACCACTAATTTGTTTAGTCAATTTACACAATCTGTATAAAAAAACACTATTTAGAATATTTATGAATAGAAAAGAGGTTAAAATTTTAAATTACGTCTACATCGTGCGGATGGCTCTCTTTATAACCGGCGAGAGTAATTTTTATGAATTCTGCATTTTCCTGCATTTCGCCGATTGTATTGGCACCACAATAACTTAGTCCCGATCTAACCCCTCCGACAAGTTGCCTTATAATCTCAATTACGCTGCCTTTATAAGGCACCATAGCTTCGACTCCTTCTGGAACGTAGTCATTTAAATCCTCATTATCGGAACTTGAGTCAGGGTTTTCTCGATATCTTCGACCTAAAGCAGCATAAAAAGATGCCATTCCTCTATACATTTTATATTTTTTACCATTTTTTACTAGGGTTTTACCAGGGCTTTCATCAGTTCCTCCAAACATACTTCCTATCATGACAGACGACGAACCAGCTGCTAAAGCTTTGGTCATATCACCTGAAGTTCTAGTCCCCCCGTCGGAAATAATCGGGATATCATATTTCCTTCCCATTTTAACGCTATCAATAATTGCTGTTAATTGAGGAACCCCAGAACCAGTGACAATTCTGGTGATGCAAATTGAACCTGATCCAACGCCTACCTTAACTGCATCAACCCCTGCATTTATCAAATCTTCAGTTCCCCTTCCTGTTGCAATATTTCCAGCTATAAGCTCACAAGAAGGAAATGCTTTTTTAATCAATTTTACAGTATTTATCGCGTTGTCACTATGCCCGTGTGCTATATCAACAACAATAACGTCCGCTCCATTGTTTAACAATGACTCAGTTCTTTCAAGGTAATCACCCTTTACTCCTACCGCGGCCCCGACAAGTAATCTTCCTTTCTTATCTTTTGAAGCATTTGGATATTCCTCCATTTTCAAGATATCTTTCCCAGTAATAAGTCCGCTAATCTCGCCGTTTTCATTTATGACGGGCAGTTTCTCAATTTTATTCCTATGAAGAATTTCTTTTGCCTGTTCTATATTGGTACCAACTTTGGCAGAAACAACATCTCTAGTCATCAAATCGGACACCAGTACCTTTAGGTTTCTTTCAAAAACAGTATCTCTGCGTGTCAGTATACCACACAGTTTGTTGTTGGAATCTTTTACTAACAATCCGGATATTCCATTTTCGGACATCACAGAGTTAGCTTCCTTTATAGTACTATCAGGATCAATGGTATATGGTTGTTCAATAACAACGGATTCACTCCGTTTTACCTTTAGAACTTGTTCTACTTGATCTTGAATAGTCATGAATCTATGTATTATTCCAATTCCCCCCTCTCTTGCGAGTGCGATCGCCATTCTCGATTCGGTGACCGAATCCATGTTGGCACTAATAATCGGGATATTAAGACTAACATTTGAGGAAAGTCTGGTTTTTAGACTGGTTTGTGATCGAGACACAATAGGTGATTTCTTAGGCACCAAGAGAACGTCATCAAAGGTGAGGCCTTCTTTGAAGTACAATATTACCTTAATCCATATCATGTTCTAGGATTATAAGCGTTTTCATTCTGAATGTATATTGACTAAGTTATTTTAGATAAATATAAATTTAGTATATAAAAAATTTTTTCTTTTATTTTATAATAAATTAAAAATTGTAGTAGGTATGATAATACCTAGCCAACAACACTACCCAGTGGAATTGAACGCTGTTTCAAATGGGGGTATTGACGAGGATGTATTGGAGCTTGACGAGGATGATGTGGGCGCTCCAGTAGGTATATTTATGAACGGAATAGCGCCTAAACTATTACCACCACCTGCTGCACCTCCACCTCCACCAATGCTTCCTGTTACTAACGGAAGCTTACCATCCCATTTTTGGGCTTGAAGCCAGTTAAGATAGGTGGTACTATTATTAAGTTGAGTTTCGATGGTTTGTATAGCTAGAGACTCTCCTTGAGCTCTCAATATGTTAGCTTGGCGTTGACCTTCAGCCGAGGCAATGTTTGCTTTCTGTTCACCTAATGCTCTGGCTTCAGTTTGTTGTGCTTCAATCTGAATTCTTCGTAGTTCATTTTGAGCTTGCAGGGCACGCTGTTCGGCCTGAACTTTAGCCTCCACCGCTTGAACGAATTGATCTGAAAATTGGAAGTCAGTGATAGATATCGTGTCCATAACAATATTGTAAGGGGTCAGTCTAGCCTCTATTTGTCCTTCTATTTCAGTTTTTACCTGATCTCTTTTAGTAATCAATTCTTCTGCATTATATCTAGCAGTTACTTGCTTTACAGACTCCTGAATTGTTGGCACTATAACCCTGTTAGAATAATCAAGACCTATCTCCTTAAACAAAATTGGAACGGTGTCTGGATTGATTCGATAATTCAACGCGACTTCGGTCGCCACATTTTGAAGATCTTTTGAAGCTGAAGTGGTACTCTCAGTAATCTTTTGAGTTCGAACTTCCATAGGTACTATTGTATCCCTAAACGGTAATACAAAATGCAAGCCTTCACTTAAAGAGACCGAGGTATCAACTGCCCCGAATTTTAGTAATACACCACGATTACCAGCCTCAACTATCTTCAAACTAGAGGTCAGTATGACAAAAATAAGAATAACAGCAATTATTGCAGGTATAGCTATTCTCAGTGGACTAGAAAAACCAAATCCACCTCCACCGCCTACATCTTCCAGTGGTTCCCCATCTGGAGTAATTCGCCTATTTCGTTTAGATTTAAAAAAATCTACCATGTTTATATTAACTTACGCATATACGTGATTTAAATATTTATAAATACTAATTCTCTGAACTAAAATTTATCAAAATGTTCGAGGAATTCTTTGGAAAAATTAGCAGTTTCTGACAGATTTGAAGCCTCTTTCATATTATTATTTTTTATCCAAACAATATTTCCATCCAAGTCCACTAATATCTGCTTAGATCGTTCAAGGTATTTAAGAATGGCATTAATCTTGTCCAATGACAGCGTAGGAGACAATGCCTTCCTCAAATCTCTTACCTTGGGAAATGGCTTAACATCCTTTATGGTATCAATAAAATAATCAACTTCCGCTTCAGTATACACATTTAGCGCATCCAACCTTCTTTTCTTGTTGACTTTTTTCTTATTAATATTTGAATTTTAGACCCTCAGTTAATAAAACTTTATTGATACTAGAAAGATTCAAAACGTGAATGTAGTATATACCAACACAGCGTAACAGACATAATAGATTGATGATTAACGGGACAAGTTGAATTCAGAATTTAAAGAAAGAATTATTTTATACATACATCAATTCAAGATATTTGTCTGCTAGGAATTACAGTTCCAAGAAAGATAAGGAAAATAGAGACAATAGACTCGACCTTATTCGTAATGCACATAATGAAAAAAAGGAAGACGAAATAAGAACAGATAGAATGGAAGATTATCTAGAAGTGATATATGAATTAATCCAGCAGAAGGGATATGCAACTACAGCAGATATTTCAAAGTATCTAAATGTAAGTTCACCAAACGTGACTAAAATGGTTAAGAAATTAGATGAAAATCATTATCTTATTTATGAAAAATAGAGGTCTTAGGCTTACAGAGGCAGGCATCAAAACAGCACAAAACATACGAGAAAAACACAGTTTGTTTGCTGAAATCTTAAAGATGATAGGGGTAGAGGATGAAATTGCCCATTTAGATGCTGAAGGAATAGAGCATAATTTGCATCCACAAACGATAAAAAGATTAGAGAAACTAATCCCGATTCTTTAAAATTTCAAACCGAACTTCATTAATGAACTCGGGTAATTTCCCTCAATAGAGAAAATATTCCCACCAATTATTATGGAAATGGAAGATCTATATCAATTTTTAAGTACGAAATTTCTACAATCCCCTTATTAATAGGAGAGGAAATTCCACTCAATTTGTTTGCACCATCACCATTACACAAGTTTAAGAAATCACAGTTTGATTGAAAAGTTTGGTTAATATCATACTTTTTAGTGTAATAGTCCGATACTACTGGAGATTCTGAATATGTAAAGTTAGAGAAAGACCCATTTAAAGTTAAAACTAAGAGTAAGGATGATGCAAATATAACCAATAGTGTAACTTTCTTATATAAGCTCATCTTAACTTGTAATTTATTTCGATATAAATTATAATTGCATTTCTTCATATAGTGCAGTTATTTTGATTCTAATGGATATACTAGAAAAAATGATATACAAAATAACAAAGTAATATGAATTAAACTATTATCAGAATATATCTATCTGTAGAAAAGAACTTGATATCATTTACTCGCACGTGATAGGACTAATAGCAAGAATTATAAAAACTACGCCATCAAAATTTTTATTGGACCAGAAATAGGTATATAAAATAAGTCAAGATCACTTCTATCTATGTCTTATTGCTAAGTCAGATATTTTTTTTGAGATTCGCCACTATTAACAACCAAATTCCCATGATTCTGATCCATTAAACTCATTAGAAGTGTTTTAGATCAACTCCCTAAGAATTAACTTTTAATTAAGATCAACTCTTATTCTAATGTCTTTTAAGAAATTTCCTATTGTTAATATGCATTATACCCTCATATTTAAGACGGGTAATAAAATCAAAAGAGATTAAAACCATCGGCAAGGAAAATTAAATAAGAATAATTACATTTAGTATTTTAAACACTTAAAGATTTTAAGCCAATACCTACCAGTTAAAAAATGATAATCCGACATTAGTATTACTATATTTAGGAAAGATTAAATGTTTGTAATGAAACAATAATATGGACAAGGATAAGGAGTACAAAGTGGTCTCTATCTCAGACTGGAAAAGATGGATAATATATAATCTAATTGGTGAGGGAGTACATAACGTTCTCTTTGAAGATCAGATCAGAAAACTTTCTGGTAGACATTTTGAGGAGAATTTGATTTTTGCATTAAATAATCTCGTGGATAGTGGCTTGCTGTTAAAGTTGGAAACAAATAAAAAAAGAAAATTTATTGTCAACTATGAAAAACTGATTGACGCACAAAAGATTTTAAACGATAATAGAAATTGGAAATTAAGTAAAATTTCCAGAATTGAAGATGAAAAAGGGCAATATAACTCAAATAACATAAATCAATTTTATGCCGAGCCAGAAGGGTATAGTTTCTGGTTCAATTTAGAAGAGAGTCCTCGAAAAAAACGGAGTGTTTATAATATTTATCATCGAAAAACAGATGATCTTGAATTCGCGGCTCAAATAATAACCCAAAAATATTCCAAAATATTATATTTGGGATCACTTCGACAAAATCGATCAATTATATCAAGGCTGTGGAAGGCTTGTCTAGATTTGTCAGATGAAAAGATAAGAGGTAATGGAGATTTTATTTTGCAGGATTTACAAGATAAGGAGAGAAAAGCTTGCGGTAATAATAGACAGCGTGGAAAAATAGCCTTAGTTATATTCAAAAAATTAGAATATGTTGAAGAGCGTGGCAAAAAGGGCAATTCTACAATATTTAAAATCACAGGAAGACACCCGCCTTTTTCAAAATTGGACGATCTAATAACAACTTGATACCAATAATTTAATAAACTTCAAAGGGATGAGAATAAAGCGCAAGCCTATTATTAAATATCTACATATTTTTATCTATGGAAATTCTGGAGGAAAAGATTCTGGTTAAACAGATATTTAAAAAATATTCAGTAAACCCTAGAAATTGGAATTTCATCATATCTACGAATTCGATCCGCGATGGATTTTTTGATGCCACAGTGACAAACTCTGACGAATCTTGGCAATTAAAAATTGATTCCATCTATAAACCATCTCCGATTATAACAGGGACAAAATTAGATATTGACACTATTAAGATGAAGAAAACCTTTGATGAAGACATTATCCCGTTTGGATATAGGAAAATAGATCCCCCAATGTTTATGAATATGTTTAGAAAGATTTCTGAAGAGCATGAAATGTTGTCCAAGAAAAATACAGATTACATTAGTAGGGAATTGAATTTGATGCTGAATTCCATGGAACCAACGGTACCTACAAAAGGTACAGATTATCTTTATGGACCTTTCCTATATACCAGTAAGAACCTAATTGGGAAGAGCTCTTATCACGACATCGTATCAGAAAAATTGGCTTTAAATATAAAAAAGAAGATAAAAGAGAGATATCCCGGATATGGATAAAAAAATTGAACGGGAAGACTGATATCTTAAAACTTGAAAGCAAAATATTAAAAGATAATCCTTTAGAGGATCCTTATAAAAGGGACATAATAATTTACACTCCTAATAATTACTCGGCGAGTTTATCATCAGGGTATCCAACCATTTTTTTGTTACCCTCTTTTGGAAATGATAATTATTCGACTATTAATTGGAATCCTTTTTCTATACCCATACATGAGCGGTTGGAGAAATTAAACTTGGATCAAAAATGTGGGGAAATGATCATTGTAATCATGAATTGTTTTAACAGATTGGGAGGAAGTCAATACATCAATTCCGTGGCTGTGGGCAGGTATGAAGATTATATTATAGATGAAATTATTCCGTTCATAGATTCAAATTATAACGTTTCAAAAAGAGCTGTTCTGGGGAAATCGTCGGGCGGGTTTGGAGCCCTTTCTTTAGGTATGCGAAATCCAAGAATTTTTAGTGCCGTAGCGGCACATTCATTTGATTCGGCGTTTGAATATTGTTATCTACCAGATTTTCCGATCGCAATTGATGTGTTAAGAAAGTACAAGAGTCCTAAAAGATGGCTTATTGATTTTTGGAATAAGGCAAATAAACACGATAAAAAGGACTTTGCGACATTAAGTATTATATCAATGGCTGCACATTATTCACCCAACCTGAATAATCCAGACTTGTACACAGATTTACCTTTTGATATGGAGTCAGGAGAATTCAAAGAGGATATATGGAAATTATGGAAAGAATTTGACCCCATCAATAAAGTAAGTGGTTTTTCAGACAATCTGAAAAAAATGAAACTGTTGTATTTTGATTGTGGAAGTAACGATGAATTTAATCTGACCATAGGATCAAGAATATTCAGTAAAAGATGCAAAGATCTGGGTATAAATCACGAATATATGGAATTTGAAGGGGGACATTTTAATACAGGCTATAGGTATGAAACCTCTTTACAAAGAATATGGAATGCTATTGGATGAATATCGAATCGATATAATCAGATCATACACTTTATAATGGTAAATTAGAATCAACTCAAGAATTGGAGAGAACTAGATGAAAATTAGTAACATGATATCCAGTCCACTCATAGGATGAAAACGTTCAAGCCTCATCATAACACAGCTCAACTCCATGATATCATAGTCTCAAGCCATTTACAAATGATAAGATATGAATTATGTTTTTATAATGTCTTAATAATTGTCGGCTAATTAGGCATTATTGTTTATGGTGTAAAAAAAACCATTTCGAGAAGCAATGTCAACTTTAATGTATAATTGTAAGCCAATCACGTTTATCTTGATTATTACCTCTCACTATATTTTCAAAATGTTGTTGGATTTTTTTTGTAATTGGCCCAACACCCCCATCACCTATTACCCTATGATCAATGAATCCTACCGGGACAATTTCTGATGCAGTTCCGGTCAAAAATATTTCATCAAAGTAATAAAGTTCGTCTCTAGAAATGTTTTCACAGTGAAGGTCGATACCATTCTGCTTAGCAATTTCAATAACAGTATCTCGGGTTATCCCTTCAAGCGCCCCTGTGGAAATTGGAGGAGTGTACAATACTCCACCCTTTACAAAGAAGATATTTTCCGCACTTGCTTCCACAACAAAACCGTTAGAATTTAACATTATCGCTTCATCGAAACCGGATTTCAAGGCTTCCATTCTTGCTAACGCAGAATTGGCATAATTTGCTACGCCTTTTGCATGAGTTGGCATCGACTTTATTCCCACCTTTTCCCAAGAAGATACCATAATGTGAATCCCTTGCTCCATGTCTTCTTTTTTGATATGTTCAGTCCATTTCCATGCTGATATTGCTATAGATACCTTGTTGGGCAAAGGGTTAACTCCCAGCTTACCATATCCATAAAACGCAATGATCCTGACATAACATTCGTCCAATCTATTCGCCTTAACTACTTTCACTGTAGCCCTTTTGAGTTCATCAGATGAATATTCAAACTTCATAAAGTAGGCTTTTCCGCTATTAAATAATCGTTTTATGTGATCGTTTAATCGAAATATTGCAATACCTTCTACAGTGTTATATGAACGAATTCCCTCAAATACGCCGGTCCCATAGTGTAATCCATGAGTTAATACATGCACCTTTGCTTCAGTATAATCAATTAAATTACCATCAATCCAAATTTTATCACTTTCTATCATAAACAGTACACCAGAATAGTGTAACTAATTTATGATCGAGCCTTTTGAGTGTATTGATCTAATGACTTCTTCAACATTTTGATCCTCTACCAGGATGAGAATTCTCGAAGTCTCTTCTTGTGCATCTATGTTCAATATATTAATGTCTTGCTGACTAACGATACTACTAGTGTCAGAAACTATTTTAGGAATTTTCCACATGGAATCGCCAATAAGAGTAACCACCCCTCTTCCATATACCATTTCAACTTTAGAATAAAATGAGCGGAATACCTTTTCGTGTCTTTTTACATAGTCGCCATCCAAAAATAGGAATCTTGTCATTTCCAAATTGTCTTTTTTATAAGGAGATAATTTAATAAAATCATGATATTGTCGTTGCTTCTCAAATAATGCGGCAATATGAGATGCAGCTATGGATTCCATTCTAACGATCGCGCAGTTTTTTTTACCAGTAACAATCTTAATTTTGGCTTCCGTTTCGTGTTCATCATCTGACAAATGTTTCAGTATTTGTGTATAATTAGAAGGGTTTGAAATATTAGTAACTAATATGATTAAATTTAAGTCATGATCATCTATATCTTTAATTGCAATTGGATCCAAGATTTTCATACCAAACATGCCTGCAAGTTTAGCTTCGTTGTAAGATAGAGTCTTCACGTTGTGAAGATTTTTGGAAACTATTTTAGGGTCTGCGCTTAATACGGAATTGTCCTTTTCAAAATCAAGAATAACATTAAACTGCGATGACAATAAAATCCCCAAATCCGCAGCTGATCTATCAGATCCTCCTCTTTCATAAGTGGTCTCCAGGCCGTCTACTGTTTTTCCAATAAAACCACCGATGCATAAAACATCATTCTCTTTAACTAACCTAATTAGTGAATTCATCTGATTTTTAGATTCATCTAGCAAGAAACTAGCTGCTTCGAAATTATCATCTGTAACTATTGGCCATTCATCCATGTTCACACTTGATGATTTAATGCCGTTACTTTTTAGAATATAATCCATCAGAGATGAAATCACTATTTCTCCGCTATAAGCAAGAATTCGTGAACGACTTACATCAACAAACCGGCGATTTTCTGCCACTTGCTTAAGAGATATTAAAACAGTTTTGTTAAATCTCTCTAACTCGGACTCAAAATTTAGTCTATCAGGATTTGATAAATATCTATTTGAGATTTCCAAATAAACAGTTTTTAGTATATCGATATCTACCGGATTAGATGAAGCATAATTTTTTGAAATCCGGATGGCAACATCGGTCATAGACATATTTTTTCCTTCATAATTTGTAAGAGGAGCAGAAAATACGCAAATAATCTTAGATTTCTTCTTTAGTTCTCTAATTCTATCTATTATGATTGGGATTTTAACACCATCTACCCCTAAAGCTGATCCGCCGAATTTTGCAATTATTAATGGCTCCAACACAAAAATTAATACAATATCTTGTTATTATTTATTCAGATACTCGTTAATCAGGGTGGCAGCCATGGCAGCCCCATTTGACGCCTTCCTTTCTTTTTTAAGACGGCTGCCTGAAAGATTTTCTTCTATAATTATATCTAGATTATTGATATCCTCATACGAAAATCCCATTTCTCTGGCCCTATCCTCTTGCTCGAAATGGTTCTTAATTGGAATAAAAATACCAGGAGTACCGTAAACTAAGCATTCATCAATTGTGGATTTTCCTGCTAATGATATAACCAGGTCGGCGGCGTACACAAATTCATGGATATTGTTTACAAAGCCAATATTCCTATAGGATTTATCTCCTTGATCATTAAGTGAAATATTAGATGAAAAAGATACTACCAAATCACAATCAAACCGTTTCCGTAGTCTCATAAAAGATTCTACAGCCCTTTTTATCAAATAGTGTCCAGCTGAGGTGCCTCCAGTAGTAATCAAAATTGTCTTTTTATTAAACGAAAACCTCTTCCGCAATTCATCTCTGGTTGCTTTTATCTCTCTAACTATTGGACCCACATAAACAAAATTGTCTCGATTATCTCCAGATTCGGGAATAATAACACAATCGCTAGACTTTATCAAGCTGCACATCGAATTATTGAGAAATTTTTCAATATTAGACAATAGCCCATTTCTTATGAAATGAGTCCTAAGTATGTCTGTAATAAGGATTCTTGGAATATTCAGATCCTTTCCAACAGATAAAGATGCGAAATCTTCGTCGGTTATAATTAAAGAAGTGGTTTCCAAATTTTTGTCTCTGGTAGATAACAATTTCTTTACCTTTATTTTGGATTTTCGAAAGTAGGACACATATTTTAATAACCATACTAAACTGTTACTTAGCTTCCCGTCATCTATTGAAAACTCTGGAGGAAAATATAGATTATGGGCGTTGAACTTTGATTCTTCCGAGGAATCATTCTCATTACATATAAAATCAAAAGCTTTTGAACCTGTAATGAAATCGAAATCAAAATAATTAAATGACCTGGCAATTTCCTTTGCAATTGCAATATCCCGTGTAATATGTCCGAGTCCAATCGGGCTTGAAAAGAATAAGGTCATGTT
>JACDCB010000107.1 GCA_013694585.1 Candidatus Nitrosopumilus sp.
GTAAGTTATTATCAACAGGAATTGGCATTATATCCGTTTCAGGATACATTCTGGACGAACCTGGCCTAGGTCGTGAAAAAATAGTAGTGCCGTCTAAAGTAACTGAACGAGTTTCAGCAATGACACCGTATTTAAATTGGATTATCCTTTTAATCAATGGTTCAAGAAGATTGTTTATTTTTTCCCTGTTACCACCTATTATTATAAAGGCATCATTAGAAGAAATATCAACAGATTTCTTAAGGCTATCTATCTCGTTGATAGTGATTCCATAATTAGGTAATTCATCGGAATGAAAGACGCCACCCAATCCAAAAAATCTAACAAACTCTCCCAACTCTTTTCCTAGTCTTACATCTTCCACAGGTTCGTAGCCAATCAATCCTCTTAGACCCCTCAAACGAATACAATTAATGACTGGATCAGGATCTTTTAATATTTTTTTTATGACCTTAGATGACGAATTTGAGAACAAGGATGTGACGTCTTCAATTTTATCGCCGATAAAGGAATCATCGATACTCCTGTTCTTAAATTCTTCCGCAATTTTGATTAATCCGTACTGTCTTTTTGTTTCGTAGTCTAAAACTTTGATAAGTTGTGACAATTGTTGTACCCCTTTGACTTCGACTACTTGACCACCATTGACAGATATATTCACATCCTGCCTTATACTCCCAATTCCTCGAGTGACTCTTTTACTACTTCGAAGTAGTCTACCGAGAGTTAATGCGACGTTTACAATTTCTGCAGGAGTCCCAGATATAGGATCAAGTGCGATTTCGACTAGCGGAATCCCAAGCCTGTCTAGTCCATATTCCTTTAATAGAGGATTGGTAGAAATTAATTTTGCTGCATCCTCTTCTAAACATATACCCTGAACACCTACCTTGTTGAAATTATCGACTTCTAAGTAACCTCCTGTCGATATCAGCATAGTTCTTTGAAATCCACTGACATTAGAGCCGTCTATAACTAATTTCCTCATGACATGAATTTCATCAACAATATTTGAATTTAGAGCAAGTGAAAACAACAATGCTGTTTCAAGTGCATCTTTGCTTACTTCATGTGGGGGCTCCTCGTCAGCTTCGACTAAACAGCTATATCCTACTTTAGAATAATACTTGATTGAATTCATTTTGGCGTGTTCAAATAATGCAGCTTTATCAAAATCACCTAATTCACTTTTTGTAGGTCTCAAAACTCGAATAAAGTTGAAATCATAACCCTCGTCGTTGGATCCATCGCCTTTGCAACTACAAAAGAGTTTAGACGATGTACTTAGTTGTTGATGTATTTCAAAGCCAACCTTTACGTTTAATTTGTCGATATCTAGATTCATCAGACTCGTCTTCTTTAAACCTACTAAACTAGTGGCAGCATGTTAGAAATCTCATTAGAATAATCAGTTTTCATGATCCTAACAAAATCCTCGGCATCTGCATTATTGCCTAATGCCCACATTGCTTTAACAACAGTGGTCTCCGAACTCATATTTGAAAGTGGGATAACACCCAAACCCAAAAGGTCTCTGCCTGTGTCATAAACGGTCATCTGTACCGTACCAAATATACATTGTGAAGTCATAAAAACAAAAATGCCGGAATTTATTAGTTTTTTTAAAATAGGAAAGCAGCCTTTACTCACATGTCCAAGCCCAGTGCCCTCCAATATAATGACTTTATAATCCAACTGTAAAAAGTTCTCAAGAAATGAAGAACTAAACCCAGGATAGAATTTCAATAGAAACACTCTATCGTTAAAAGCTGTCCTTGAAGTAAAATTATTTGATATATTCGCACGTTCTATTCCATTGTGTAATAACTTATCGTATTTTATGTCTGAATTCTCAATTAAGGCAAAAGGTATACCATCAAGTGATTTAAATGCATCACGTTTGCTGGTATGATTTTTTCTTACTCGTGTACCAAGATGACATGCAATTACTTCATCTGAAGTATTATGGTGCATACAAACAAAAATGCCCGAATATTTTGCATCCTTGATAAACCTTATTGCACCAACTAGATTGCTGAATGCATCGGAAGAAGGTCTATCGGATGATCGCTGAGAACCAACCAAAACTACAGGAATGGGGATATTTTGGAGAGCGAAACTTAATGCAGAGGAAGTATAATGCATTGTATCTGTACCGTGAGATATAATAATTCCATCATATTGTTCGTTATTAATGGCATATGAGATCCTATCCGCTAAAGCAGACCAATGACGAGGATTCATGTTTTCACTATATTCATTGAATAAGAATTCAGGATAAATGTATCCGTAGTCAGAAAGTTCTGGAAAAGCAGAATATAATTCGGATGCAGTCAAAAGTGAAGTTACACCACCTGTTCTATAATCAATTTTACTTGCAATAGTACCACCTGTACTAATTAGCAATATTTTTGGCAATAATTTAGAACTATTCATTTTATCGAATAAATTGTGGCTATATTTATCATCTTTAGCATGGGTATTATCACCTGGATCTGATTTTGCTATAGGTTTTTTTGATAATTGATCAACATTTTTATTAATAATTTCTAAAATATTTTCTATTTCAATTCCAATATTGTAACCGCTTTTCAATTTTAAAACGATATATTTGTCACTAAAGGTTTCATATCGAGGTAGAATAATGCCAAAAAATTCTGCTTTTTTAGTAACTATTTTCACTCCATCACCTACACTAACTTTAAATTTGTTTAAAAATTGTTGAGAATTTCTACTATAGCTTTTATCAGAGCTATCATGGGAATCGAGATCAATATTTCGTGTCAATTATAGAAGTATGAAAAAGGTTAGAAAATATATAGTTAGATCATGAAAGATAAATTTTAAGAAGGTATCTATATACCTAGGGTTTCACTAATAACTTTCCGATCATCCATGGATGAAATAGACAGGAATATTCAAAAAATCCGGGTTTATTAAAAACAACAGTGAAGGAGCTGCTAAAAGAGTAATCAAAGTTCTGTTCTTTATCTACAGATAGCAACGGTCCAGAGTTAACAAATTTTTCACTTCCATTATAAGCATATATGGAATCTTTTTTTAGTTTCATTACTTTATCATCTGATGTAATCACAGTAGGAGTTAATGCTCGTGCATTTAACATCATAACAACCTTTGTTCCATTACTAGTCTTTTCTTCTAATGGCTCGCCCAGATTATTTAGTACAGGCATAAATTTTGTGTTATTAGGAACGGAGAAGGGAACTCCGATTTTTTCGATATTATCTAAATCCTTTATAAAGGTAACAGTATGAGGATTTGGAACATCAACTCCGTTATACCACGTTATGCTATCCCCGGCAGTTATTTCTACATAATCAGGAAAATACTTTGTAATGGATGAGGTATTATTTCCGTCTCCCACTTTAATAGCATAATTATCAGGCTTTATTGAGGAGGTGTTATTACTGGTTGAAGAACTATTGTTATTTGTGGCATCAACTGTAGCATAAACAGAATTAATATGAATAGTAAAGATAAAAACAGTAAACAAGATTCCTAGATGAAAAATTTTAACAACTAGCATTGCGTAATTCCATCTCTATTTCTTACCATAACAATATATTGTTTTT
>JACDCB010000113.1 GCA_013694585.1 Candidatus Nitrosopumilus sp.
GTCAAGAAATACCATTTGTAAGTACAGAGGCATCTGGCACTGCACTATTTGAAGAAAGTTTGTTAAAAAATGGCACCCTAGAATATGAATTAATTTTAAATAATATAAGAGACATTACTGGCATATATATCGAGTATAATAACACTATTCCACTAAAAGAGATTTATAGTAATCCAATAATTCCTGATATCTGTTGTCTATCATTAGAAGCATCTGAACCTGGAAACTTTTATTTGAATGGAATAATAGAAAATGATATTAATATAACACCTTTAGATTTGATCAAAAGTGGTATTTCATTGCAAGTAGACGATAATGCCAGTGATCCTTTAAATGGTAATCTACCTATAATAGAAATCTTGATTCCTAATAACAAGTCGAATAACTTGACAGGATTGTTTGAATCTGGATTGGTTTTCCTAAATGTGGAGACAAAGTCTCATCCTCCAGGAGAAATTCGAGGGCAAATAATTGATAAAGTGCAAATATTAGAATGAACTTGGATGAATTTTTTGACTACAATTCATGCTTGGAGATAAATACAATTCTACAGAAAATTCCACCCCTTCGATCAACTCCTGATTTTTTAATATCCCTATGATTCTTTTTATTCTTTAATTTGTTAATCATGTTTCTAAAAAATTGGACGAGATTGACATTTTTACTTTGCCCTCGAATTAGACAATTAGATTATTTAGTTTCTTCATAATGGACTATCATATTCACATGATCTTCTAACAATGGTTTGTTTCCTTCACTACTACATGCATTCATTTAAAACCATATCTATTTTGTCCTTTATTTGAAAAAGATTTTTTCTATTGACGGTAATACTATTAGATTCTATGAGGTTTTCACCATCATATACTTTATGAACTATTGAAAACTGATCCTCATACCTGGCTTCTCCTTTGTGTTGTTTGTAAAGATCATTAACTTCTATAATCCAACGGATTTTATTTTTGTCTCCTATTGTGTTTTCTGTAGAGGCGGCCAATGAAATTAAAACATTGCAAAACTTCATTTATGTGTATACTAATAACGATCTATTTTCATGGTCCTGTTCCTCTACCTCAACTCCGCAAAACGGACAATGCATTAAATCATAATTATAAAGTTTGGATCCTTTCTCAATCCTATGGTTCCATCATGCTCTACCACCTTTATCCATCCTTATTTAATGGCAAAGTAAAGGTAAATGTTGCACCTGCGTTACTTGGATTATTTTCAGCCCATATATTTCCACCATGTGCCTTAATAATGTACTTACAAATATAAAGTCCCAAACCAGTACCTGACGGCGATCCGGTGATAAACTTATCAAACAATTTGGGCAAAATTGCTTTATCAATACCTGGACCCGAATCTTTAATCTTCACAGACAAGTGGTTCTTAACGTTTTGCACTAGAATATCTATTTCTCCATGTGTGGTAAACTTGATAGAGTTTGATAATATGTTGGATAAGACTCGGGTTATCCTATTCTTATCCGCATGTATGTACAGTGCATCACCGCCATCATTTTCATTTAGCCCTTTTTCCTCAACCTTCTTGCCATCGTAAAAGAATCTAATAATGACATCATTATTGTCATTTCTTATTTGAGAACCAAGGTCCCTTATCAGATTGTGTATAACTAACAGTAAATCAAACCTTTCAGGGTCTAGAGTTAGAGAATGACTTTCAATTTTTGCTGCATCGAGTATTTCTTCAGCTAATTTCTGTAGTCTTTTGGAATTTTTAATAATTATTTCTATATGCTCCCTATAATTCTCAAGTGCACCATTTTGTCCATAAAGAAAAATAGAAAGTGCCAATATCGGTTGAATTGGTGTTCGTAATTCATGAGCTGCTATATTTATGAATTCATCTTTAACTTTTTCAGATTCGCTTATTTTCTCGTACTGATTCTTAATTATTTGATTTCTCTCTTTCAGTATGACAGTATATTGTATACCAGATAGTGCAAGTGCGATTATGTTAACGAAATATCCTACATCCTTGAGCACGTGAGCCATATTATGAGAGGTGTCAAATGGAGCAGCAGAATATGACATTATAATTTGTGTAAAAATTTCAACTATTAAATAAATATGAATACCTTTATAG
>JACDCB010000139.1 GCA_013694585.1 Candidatus Nitrosopumilus sp.
TCAATCCAAAATATCTTAAAATGCATTAGATCAATTAGAAAGAAAGAAATTAGCTTTGCTACATTTCATCGATTTGTGTTTAGATGGGTCGCGAGTTTATGCTAGGACCTCAAATAATATAATGTAGAATAAAAAAAAAGAGGTTATTGTTGGCCTAATGCCAAATTGCCTATATTGTCATTAAAGAATAATCCTACATTATTCCCTGATGCAATAGAATCTCCACCAGATACAACCTGACTATTTTGTACTGATGATTGTTCTTGTGATATTCCTTGCTCTGCTTCATTTGAATTGCCTTTTCCATCATTATCACTATCATCATCATCGTGATCATGCTCTCCATTGTGACAAGAATGAGCGAATGCCACGTTAATATCAGAAGTGACGACGGTTGGAATAACAGCTAGGATCAAAGACACCACTGCAATTGTTACCATTATCGACGTATTTCTTTTCTCAGATAACATTTAATTCATTATAAGTTGAGAAAATAAATTATATTAGAATTTGTTAAGTTACGAATAGAATATTCTTCTGCACTATGATACAAATGATAAGATTGAGAGAAAAGTAATTCAGAATATAGAAACAGAATTTTTAATCCACATATTCAATACAACAAATATTATTTACAAAATTTAACGAATCATTATTAGTATCATTATTAGACCCTTTAGCTTCTCTCGAGGTCAAAGGGATAGTGGCGATTCTATAAGGTTTTTCATATTTTACGAAAAATAAATTTGGATATTCTTGATACACTAAACCGAGGATGAAGTAAAATATAAAATCAAAAAGACGATTTAGAGACAGTATCACATACTCCAAGTAGTAACTGATTTTTGATGTCCAGTTTACAAATAGTCACTTTCTTTAAACATTTGAAGCCATTAAACGTCAGATCTAATCTTCAACTTCAATGTTTGAAGGAAATACTCCATGAGAATTAACATGCAAGGACTATTTTTTTGATTCTTAAAGTATAATAGGTTGATTTTCAGCCTGATATCCCATATAGTAAATATTTCAGGTAACTTCATATTCCATGTTCTGTCCTAAAAGTTTTCCTGAATAAGCAAAATCGTTCCTCATTATGGAATCAACATATTTGGAAAATACCGAACCATCGATACATGAACCATGCATCGGATAAATCATCTTGGGTTTTAATTTCTCTAGTCTTTTGCTGGTTATTCTTACAGGCTTCTCGCTTGCGAAGATTCCAACCCCCTGATATAGAGCAATCATAGAATCGGACAGATCTTCCGAGATAACAGGTTTGTTGAATCCAGGTTGAATAAATAAATCCGAAGTAAAGAGTGACTTTGAATTCTCTTCAAATATCATCATACTATCCCAATGATGTACATGAGGAGTCATAATGAACCTCAGTGTTGCCTTTCCAATATTTAATTTTTCGTTATCCCAGAATGAAATGTGATCTAAAGGAACGTTATTCCAGCCAGTCAAGTTTAGTTTGGAACTAAGATCACTACAGACCAATCTAGCCCCTGGACTGTTTAGGAACTCCATACCGCCCCATTCATCGCTCTCAAAGTGCAGGAAAGCTACATAGCTTAATTTTTCCAATCCGATTACTTCCTTAACTTTCGACTCAATCTTCTCATACATACCCACCGGACCAGTGTGAATCAAGATAGGTTTTTCATCATCGATTAAAAGTTGATTAAAAGTAATTCCATAGGCATCATCAAATCCGCTAATCCGGTATATTCCATCATTTATCTCAGAGATCGAGACATCAATTTTACTTGGATTATTATTCTTGCTTATTTCAGGCATGATTTGATAGGATCAAATCAAGGAATTAAGGATTCTCAAATTCTCATCTTGTCAATTAGCCTCCAACAGTTAAATGAAAATATAGTGTCCTCTGAGGTAATTGAGGTAACTAGATAATTCATCAAAACACAATCACTTAATTTTTTAATATCCTTGATATCGCCTTGTGGTTTAGGATTTAGTCTATTCTTTTGACAAACGGTATGACAAGATTATCAGAAAAAAAGTTGAATGATAGAAAATTCTTTATCGGCATATGTTGGTTGAAGAAATCATAGAACTCGACGTAAGCAGATGCTGATCAGATCTCTTACGTGATGGTATATCATTTGGGGATCATATTCTATGGGTATCATTTCAAGCCTTCTAACACCTTCTTTCCTCCTAGAACAAGTTCACGCTTTATAACATTCCATTCAAGTGAAATTCTGCCGGGATCTGTCAACATCAAGGAAATAGAAATGGCCATAAATACAATAGGTATAGATAACAAACCCAGCTCATAGC
>JACDCB010000150.1 GCA_013694585.1 Candidatus Nitrosopumilus sp.
CTCGAATTGAGGGTAAATTATTTAAATTTGAAAAAGAAAAATTTAGTCTAAATCAATTGATTGTAGTTATTGTTAAGGATTTTGAAAATTATCTTAAAGATAGATATAAGAACAATCAGATAAAATATGAATTAAATAATAGATTTAAAAAAGAAAATTATTAAATAATTGTAAATAAAACAAAAATAGGACAGGTAATATCAAAGTTAATAGAAAATTCTATTAAATTTATTTCAAATGAAGGAATGGACTTTTCAGGTATTATTAAAGAAGTTGGAGGTCAAGGCTCTCCCACAGACTTTAAAGAGGGTAATGAAGTAAATGGGCAAGCAACTGTTTTAAATGGTGGTGGATCCGGCACATTTGCAGAATTGGCCTTGGCTAATGTGGATAGTATAGCACCCAAACTAAAAAGTCTAAGCCATATTGAGGCAGCAGCTTTACCTCTCGTTGGAGTAAGTGCTTGGCAAGGTATTGTAGAGAATATGAACTTATCAGGGGGTCAAAAAATCCTGATTCATGGAGGTGCAGGAGGTATTGGTTCTATTGCCATCCAGCTAGCCAAATTCCTACGAGCATATGTAGCGACAACAATAAGTACAGATGATATGGACTTTGTAAAAAAACTAGGTGCAGATGAAGTAATAGATTACAGGAATAACCCATTTGAAGATTTACTACATGAATATGATGCAGTTTTTGATACGGTCGGTGGACAAACATACACAAAATCTTTCAAGGTAGTAAAGAGGAATGGTATAATCGTTTCCATGCTAGAGCAACCGAACACCGAACTAATGGAACAGTTTGGGGTAAAAGCAGTATTCCTATTCACACAGGTAAATAGGGAGCGATTGACTCAACTGGGTCAATGGGTTGACCAAAATAACATCAAAGTAAATGTTGAAAAAACTTTTTCACTGGATGAAGCCTCAAAGGCACTTGATTATGTAAAGGATGTTCATCCCCGAGGAAAAATAGTATTAACCATATAGACAGAATTGAGGAAGAGTACTCTAAACCTTTGGTCAAGTAAGAGTGGCAAAACAAACAAAAAGATAAGGGCTTTTGAAATGTGTAAGAATACAAGATTTAATAATCTCTCGGACAAAGTAATCAAGTTCCTGATAAAAATTTTTTCATTTATAGTTGAGAGATGCAGAGATGAACATCGATAAGAATAAACCAAGCATGCAATCGATGTTAGATAGGATATCGACAGATAGGTTAAAGCAATATCTGAGTAGTCTATCAGATTTCCACACTAGGCATTCAAAATCACCTCTTCTGAATGATGCAGGTGATTGGATAATGAATGAACTTCGAGGCATAGGTTACAAGGATACTTTTTATCATTCCTTTAAGGCGACCATTGATAATGAAGAGTTTGACCTTAGAAATATAATATGTAAAAAACAGGGAATTGATGAAAAATTGATTATGGTTTGTGCTCATTATGATTGCATTATGAACCGCAAGGAGGATTCAGATAGTCGTGCACCGGGAGCGAATGATAACGGCAGCGGTGTAAGTGCCATAATAGAAATAGCCCGAGTATTGGCTAATGAGAACCTCAAACATTCTTTCCAATTCGTCCTCTTCTCTGGAGAAGAACAAGGCCTCTTAGGATCCAGGAACTACGCGAAATACATTAAGGGTCATAACATAGATTTGTATAGACTAATTAACTTAGACATGATTGGCTATCCATTTTTTGCACCTAATACAGTAACGATTGAAAGGGATAACAATACAGATGCAAATCACAACCAGGTTAGGGAAAACGATCTTAAATCAATAGAATTCGGTGAGATTATGAAAGAAACGACCTCAGCGGTTAATCTCGGATTCCATTTGGGTTCCATTTATGACAGTGATTACGAACCCTTCGAAGCAAATGGGCACGTAGTATTAGGTGCTTATGACGGGTCCGCAGATCCAAACAAAAATCCACATTATCATTCCTCTTCAGACCTGCCCGAATTTATAAATTGGATATATTTGACTTCAGTTACTAAGTTGGTATTAGCCACCATTCTAAAGGTAGATTCTATCAACAGTCACTAATACAACTAACAATAGCAGAATTTCATATTCATATTTGTATGAAAGGGATCAATAGGACTACCCACTACCATTTTTCGAGTAACAATTGTATATGATATGGATATTGTTTTGTTAATTCACTTAATCCTCTCGCGTCAAAACAGCACCGTTAATCAGGGTATCTTTTGTTTCCGATAATCCTTGAGCATGAGAAAAATTTTCTTTGCACTGATTTAGAGTGTTTTAAATCCTTAATTTGACCATGTTTGCTGGGGTTCTTGATAATTATTTCATCCGACGTAACCTCAGTATGATGTTAAACGTGCATAATATCCATCCATAAATTCCGAAGTCTGATGAAGGTTAAACTTTTCCTCTATATTAAATAAGAGTGTTATTCGAATTTACGTCTCTCAGACGTGGGCTCCATTCATTTAAGTATAAATTAATAGAACTTTCATCTTCAAATAAAAATAATAGTCCTAGGGTGGAAGACACTGGTTGTTAAAATTATCAATAGTAATTTAAGTCACCGAAAGTATTTCTGCAGTCTAGTTCATTCAGATAATATAAAGTCGCAACGGACCCGTACGGATTAAATCCTTGTGGTAGTAGGATTCTAATTCCCTAGCGTTTTTCAAACTATTCCACATTTTCTACCTACAATTATATTTCATAATATAGTACTATTAGTAGAATTACTATGGCATATTTTTTATTAATAGTGAAACAATTTTATCTAAATTTTATAGGTATTAGAAAATAAATTGATTAATAATTTAGGAAATAACAATATTTATATAAATAGTTTTTAGAACAAAATCAGACTATATAATGACTGACAATGAGAAATTCAAAAGTATGATTGAAAATGCATATCTTCAACAGAAACAAATGATCGAATTAAATTATACCCAATACAAAAATATTATTGAAAATGCATATCTTCAACAGAAACAAATGATCGAAACAAATGCATCGATAATGAAAAACTATTCCAGCATGTTTGGAAATAACGAGATAGCAAGCAATATTGAAAAGGTGGAATTACATTTCTTAACTCTAAATGATGAGTCAAAAAAATCAATGATCAATCAGTTAGACCTCATTAAAGATAATTTTCTATCTAATGCTATTAAGATAAAAGAAGAATATAATAATATGGCTAACATGGATAAGTTTAGAATCAATTTTGATGGTTCAGCCGGACCAAAATAAAAATCTAAATGAATAATGTTAGTTGAATAATTTATTTCTCAATTTGCTATATGGCTTTTTTAACAGGTTCTTAATGAAAAGTATAAAACTTTTTTGTATGCATTGCTTTCCACTTTTCAATAACTATATCATATTTTAAGTTCATCCAATTTGCAGTTGTTACCATATTTGAATTAGTAGGTTGCCAAATTTTCTAGTTTCTATTCTTTCACTGTATTATCCCATCCCCTCCCAGGAGTAAATTCTAATTCTGATGCAATCGCCGACGAAGATATATCAAATAAATTGCCTAAATCCCAAAACGTCACGTTAATTCTATCTAGTGTTAATTTACTACAATATTGAAATGGTAATAGATAAACATTCCTATACTATTAAGTCTAAACCCAGAGGTATTGTGAAAATTATATTTACTGAGTGAAACCAATGTGGAAAATGATATAACGCTGTTGATGATGGGACCGCAGATATCAAGGATTGCAATCTATAAGTATGCGAAATCAACTATCTAGGCAATTTCTTGAAAATTTTATGAATATGAGAGGAGTATGAATTTCCATAGCCATTGAAAACTATGTCAATAATAACCTAGGCAAGTAAAAAAATGACATTTAAACAAGCGTATAACGGCTATACCTTTTTGATCAGTTTTGAGTTTCTAATCTCATTTTTTTTACTGATAGGCAATTTACTTATACTGTTTCCAATTTTAATATTTTCCAACTTCTTAAAATCTCTTAAATTGGTTAAAAAGACCTCATCATCATTCTCAAGCAATTGATAAAGTTCCATTTTACTTATAACTTCAACAATAAATGGTATATGACGTTCATATTTTTCACACAACCTAACAAATTCTGCTTTATTATTCAAATCTAGAAATTCATAATAATATAACTTTACTTCATCATATTTTATTTCGAGGTCAATTGAAACTTTAGTTGGGTTCTGTCAGTCTGAAAACATTTGATAGGCTCTAGCTCTAGGAGATTTTAGTGGCTCGGGCTCGGGCTCATTATTTATCTCTCGTATTATGATACCTATTTCCCTTCATCATTTTCGGTTGAAATCATTTTTGGAAATATTTAAGAAATGATTTAAAACATATTTTTAAATTCCTTAATCTCTATTGTTTCAAAATCGGTCCAAATATTATATCCTGTATATACATATACTTGAAAGTGTAGGTGAGGAATATAGGTATAACCGGTCATTCCAACTTTGGATATCTCTTCACCAGAATAAACCTTTTGATTTAGTTTGACCTTGGAGCTCTTGAAGTCAAGGTGGTCATATCGAGAATATTCTCCATTTGAATGTTTGATTGTAATAAAATTAGTATA
>JACDCB010000151.1 GCA_013694585.1 Candidatus Nitrosopumilus sp.
GATACTAATTATAGTAACACGTTAAACTAAATCGCTATTAAAATCCTAATTTATGTCTTAATTAAAATAACTCAAAGAATAGTTTAGATTTGCAAAGATTAGTGTAAATGGAAAGATAATTACTCAAAATAGAACATAGTTTGATAAAACGTCTTGTTCAAACATGATAATAACCATTCTAACTTCACAGCAAAACATGTCTTGATCGTCTAGATTACAAAGAAAATAGTTATTAATTGAAATAATAGAATGAAGTGTTACCAATAGCGCCAAGGCTTACCCCTTTAGGAGTTTTGAATCGACCTCTGTCTGTGCATGATACCTATAATATTGAAATATCTTTTGTAAAAAACTATAACTTAGTATAATAAAAAAAGTGAAGGTTATTTGGATGTGGCTAGAGATGAAGGAAATTTACCTTGGAATTGAGGTTGAGGTTGAGGTTGATTTGCTGGTTCATTTTCTAATACCATATCGCCATCATTTAGTGAACCTAGGTTTGGGCCATTTTTGCCTTCTCGTTCATTAGGCACTTCTTTACAATTGGATTTCTGGCCCGTTTCAAGATTTACGTCACACTCTATGCATTTAATGTTGTCACTTGGGCCATCACAACATGTCTCTTTATTTGTGCCATTATCATACGAGCAATCGAAAAAACCGTATCCGCTATTATCTACTGCCAGTACTCCGTTTAAGGCTGAAGTATTTGTCAGAAATAGGGCCAGAACAGCCATAATGCCTATCGCCAGAAATGTTTTTTTTGGATTTATTTTGTTGAATTTGTCCATAGTTCTACGTTCTATAAAAAATATTAAAGCATTACTAATTTTTTGTAATATTCTTAGATTCTTAATCTCTTAGAATATTATAATTAATTGTAAGACGGATAGAAAATCCATTAAGTATGACATCCATTACATCTAGCCCTTACAACAAAATATGGCTGTCTAATCATGTAGAGATTGTAAACCTGGGCAATGTATAATTGGTAGAGCCACATTCGAGCCGGGATGGAGTTGGGGAAAGTGTGTAAAATCACTAGTGAAAACAGATAGTTGTCAAGCACCACATACTTCAATTGTAATCTCTGGAAGGATGAAAGTTAGAATGGACGATGGTACGGAATTTAAAGGAGGACCAGGAGATACAGCGGTAATACCACCAGGACATGATGCGTGGGTAGTCGGAGATGAACCATGTGTTTCATTGGATTTTACTGGAATGGGAGACTACGCAAAAGAAACCAGAGTAAATGGATAACTTCATTCTATGATTACTAAAGCCAAGCAGAAGATAAAATAAAACAAGGTATTCAACAAGCAGCACAAACAGTAAAACAAAAATTAGAATCAAGTTAAAATACTAACTTTACATTTTTTGTATCTAGAGAAAGAGTGGTTATATTGAGCTGTTCTCTTGTGATTGCAATCTCAAATATTAATAAGAATAAATAACATCTTTCTTAGATGTGAATAATCCTAAGCAGTATAGTAAATATGCCTTCGATGTAATACTTAGTACAAAAGGTAACGCAATCTTTTCAGTCAAATATATATGAGCTATTGATCATTTTCAATGCCAATAGTGCACTTTCCTCTTTGTCCTTTATCTCTAACATTATATCTAGATCTATTTGGGTTTTTTTAATTGTATTTCTAAATTCATTGTACATGTAAATAAAGTGATTTTTATCCAGGGTTTTTGCATGTTTCCCTTTTCTGTCTCCTATACTTTGACTACTGTAGTCTATAACCGGATTCCCATCTGTAGGATTATTCCAAGATTTTACAAAGGAGGATAGTGCTTGTTGAAAGGTCTCATCGTTATTTAGGCACTCATGATGAAATGTATCAAAAACAATTGGAATATCTGTTTCTGAATTAATATCAAAACAATCTTGTAAACTGTATGAACGGTCATCGTTTTCAACCACCAATCTTCTTTTCAAGCTTTCTTCTAATAATTTGTTAAAATTATTTGCGAAATCTTTCTTTGCTTTTTTCTTGTCTCCATATACTCCTCCCACATGAATTTGTATTTTTGCACTGCTTGATAGCCTCATGCTATCTAGTAATTTACAGTGATATTGCAATTCCCTAATGCTGTTTTTGACAATGTCTTCACTTTTGGAATTGAGAATTACAAATTGGTCTGGATGCATAGACACTCTGATATTGTTTTTATTTATGAAATCACCAATCTCCTTTAGTTTTACCTTAAAGACTTCACTCCAGTCTACATCACATACAGGATGGGATGCAAACGGTATAATATCTGAGCTTATCCTAAAAAAATAGATATTATTTCTTTTATTGAAATTCAGAATTGATAAAAGATGGTTAAGGTTGTTTTTTACAGTCTCATTGAATCGTTTTTCTGAGTATGACTTTAGCCTAAATGTCGAAGGAGATTGGTTTTTAATTGTCAAATTTATGCATGGATAACCGATTCTCATCTTTAACATCGCCTTATAACTTGTATCTTACTTATTGTTATGTAACATAGTTTTTAACATGAAATATCTTTTCTATTAACCAAAGCTTTGAACCAATACTTAGTCTTGTCATAGTGATTATCATAATTATATACTGCGCGTTATCGAGGAAGCTGATTCATAAAATTACAGTACAATCCCAGTCAGGCTTATGAATAAAGTATCTGATAAATTATCTAAATAATACAATAGTAAGATATACTTTATTCTGCTATTCATATTGGATAACCATTGATAACAAATCATTTTGTAATGAATATCTACCATTAGACTCATGGGATATCCTCATGATTTCCACCGAACTCGCTACCAATTTTAGTAACGCAATTAATCTAAAAACGATAGTAAATTGCTAATGTAATTAAAAGGGAAATGATTTATCATTGATTAATTATAAATTTTAACACACGTCCATATTACTTCCATGTGTCAAAATTAT
>JACDCB010000205.1 GCA_013694585.1 Candidatus Nitrosopumilus sp.
CCCGGAGCAAAGGCTGGATCCAAACAATCAAGATCAATGGAAATATACTTCTTACCTTTGTTGCTTTTTGCTTTCACTTTATCCATAATTTTCGCAATTCCGAATTCATTTATATCTAGAGGCGTAACAATGTCTAATCCTACTTTCAAAGCATTTTCTAATTCTTCTGGCTCGGCCGAGCGCGTTCCTATCAAAATGCTTTCGTTAAAATCTATCCATCTTGAAGCATCATACAATACAGAACCATAATAGTCATTTGTCGTTGAAACAAAGTCGGGATGAGCATCAAAATACAATAGTCCCGTTTTACCAATAGAGGCCCCTATTGCATGCAATATAACAGTAGTAATCGAATGATCTCCTCCTATGACGATGGGAATTTTTTTTGAGGAAACTAGCTCAAATATTAGTCGGTACAAGTCCTCTCTCCTAATATTACCGTAGTCAATGATGCATTTTCCATTTATTACTCCGCGCATTGGACATATAGGAATAGTTTTTCCTCCTCTCTCAAAAAAGTTATATTCGTTGGATGATCTTCGAAGAATGTCTGGACCCTTTATTGTACCCTTTCTCTTCGAGTGGGATTTAGATTCATCAGGTACACCAATTATAACAATATCAGCTTTTGAGACCTCTTTTACATTCGAATAATTAAAAGTAACCATGTATCAGTATTTCATTAGTTTTCATAATAATCTTGCTCCAAATTAATTCATCTGACAATGAATCTTAATATGGAAGTAGATGATCAGCAACCGTCACTACGAATTTCTACTCTTATTTTTTCTCAACGATTTTATTTTTACAAAAAATCTTTCGAGAAAAACAGCCCATTTAATCTTTAAGAAGAATACGAATAAGATACTAAATACGACTAATGATATTATTACTGCAACAATTAACGTATTAATATCTAACGACATTTCAGAAAAATTTCCTATTATTGGTTTACCAATAATTATTGTTCCCCACACGACTATTACATTCAGTAGCATTTTCGAAATAAATGTGATCAAGATGAATTTTAGAGGATTATATCTATACATTCCAAATGGAATAAAAATAATATTGTCCGGAATAGGTGTAATACCTGCCAGAAATATTGTTAAACCTCCATATTTTCTTAGGATTCTATAAGTTTCTGGGTAATCTTCTGAATTAAAGTTTCTTTTTAAATTACCAATGTTTGTTCCATAATAGCTGATCATATATACAATTGATTTAGCACTTACGGCTCCAAGTGCGCCAAATAGAACTATTAAATTTGGATCTATATTAGTGACTAAAACTGCTGTCATTAGAATGGGAAAATAAGGAATTGGGACAATAATTAACACCGCAGAAATAAATGTCAATAGAAATACTGCTAGGTAGTCCATTCCCTCAATGAAGTGTATAAAGTCAAAGACCTCCATGGTAATATGTACAATAATTATTCTTGATTAATTACTGTTTTTTTATAACCTAGGTGGAATCTTTACATGATTATTGCCCGAAAAGATATTTCAATCTAATTTTAATGGTTTAAAAAATCGTGGTATTACACAAGTTGGAATCAAATCTGAACGTGTTAACCTTTAACCTTTTTGATTTATTTGAAATTATTTAATCAACAAAATATATGATTTACTATAATTTTATACAATTTTGTCCATTCATTTTGTCAAATTCAACCTACTAGAATATTTTGAGTGGTATCTATAGGCGAATATTCATATGTTACATACTTCTGTAAACTTTAAATTTTTGCTATCATGATCTATATTTGCATACGTTGATAAACTTAGATAAACGCGATTTTGATTCTAATATTGGTTAATTTTGGAAATAACTAGAACATGGGAATCGTCATTACATTACTAGTCTGAATAGTTGATTGGAATTGTTAAGAATTATCCCCTTATAAGGTTAGTTATTATCAAAAATTTTAAATTAAGGCATCATAGTCAATATTTTAGTGACAAAATGTTAGATTTTGAGATCGTTACTATGTTTTTATTGTATTTCAATTCAAATCAGAGCCAATAAATTTATTTAATACCCTATAATAGATTGATTATTGGATAATAAACAGAAAGCAACAAAAGCAACAAAAGCAACAAAAGCAACAAAAGCAACACCTGTAAAAAGTGGAACAAACGATATACCAGAGGTCAAAAAGACTGTAACCAGAACCAAATCAAAACCATCTACAAAGAAAGAGAAATCTCTGTAAGTTAGTTTTTCACAATTTTTTCGTATTTTATTAAATCCGTTTCTCTCTCTCTTTCTTTACTCTAGCATTTGGATGACAAAACCTCGATTCATTGAATCGTGATACAATAGAGTATTCAAAATAACTAGAATTAGGATCGTCTACACTTGAATTCACAAATAGCAAAAAACCTTTTCCCTAAAAGTGTAGTAATAAAAAAATCAGTAAAAAAACTCTTTTAGTCAAGATGATTAGCATATGTCTCGATAAGAATCATTGAGAAGAAAAATCAAAGTCGACCAGGTAGGTTATTGACCCCTATTCGTTCTTTGGTTACATATTATGAAATAACATTATCTAAAATTGATTACATTGTACAGATAATTCTGT
>JACDCB010000209.1 GCA_013694585.1 Candidatus Nitrosopumilus sp.
CGTATAATAAAAGAACAAATGTCAAGATGTGACCGCTGCAAAAGAAAAATGGAGATGATAAAAAAGAATGAATACTATTGTAAATATTGTAAGATCATTAAGATCGATGATCGGGATAGATAACTAGTAGTTGCATATTTTTGTCCTTTTTATTACCAATGGATCTGATAGAGCCCCGAGTTAAGTGCATCCTAGTTTTTTCCATTTTCTTTTATTTTGATTATTAACAAGATACCACGGCTCTTTCATATTAGGTAAATAAAAGGATAAGATCAGATCGTCATAAATAAGAAAAAATAATGAATAAGAATAAGATTCGTTATTATTTCTATGACATTGATTTTGTTGTTCGAGATCTTAAATTATAATTTACGTTAAACATCGTTATTATATCGCGGAAGTTTTCATTTGATGAAAATCTACAGAGTGTGATCCAATTTCCACGGAGACGGATTTTGATTTCACATATGCCATTTAAAGGAGGAGCAACAGATTCCACATCAAACCGGCGTCTTAATTTTTCTTCCAATTTAGTCCTTATTGGATCATCAGCCATGATCAAAATTTTTTGCATGTTTTATATTTCAGAATTGTCAATAATGGAATAAATCATAGAGTGACACAAAAGAATCCTTGCTCTAATATCTTTGAAATGCTGAAGCATTCTCATGTTCAATTCTGGAAGAGTAGTGTAATTATGCAACACGAATCAATTATTTATAATTAATTTCCTGAGATAAACAAAGGAAGTAGAACAGATATTGTTAGTCAATTCTTAAGGAACCAATCATAGAGTTAATATCCATAATAGTTTTTGATTGTTCTGTTTCCCCAACTGTATAGCCTACTACAAACGCATTTGAATCATCAACAAACAAAATTTGTGTTTGTGAGTATGGATCGCTTGTAGATGAAACATTATATTTTAACCCGCTCATATTACCGAGCGAAATTGGAAGATTATTTGATAATTTGATTGTAGGATCTGCCACTAATGAATTCCTTGTTAATTCAGTATATTTTTCAAGGGGCACAGGGAAAGGAAGTAATTCAGATAATATTAAGAATGAAGATCCATCCATGGATTCTGGGAGTAATAAAACTATAGGTTCAACAAGTTTGGGATCTTGATTCAACCCAGTATCCATGCTATCCTTATCTCCAAGTATTGCGTCAACATATTCTTTAGTAGTTACCTTCCAATCTGATGGATATTGAAAAGTAATTCCTGTATGTGGATCTTGAAAGGTGGTTTTTGTTACATTTGTTTGTCCCAAGACCATTGGAAATGCAAAAAGAAAAGAAATAAGAAATAGGAATATAGGGATTGTAACGATTTTTTTCAACAAAACAGGTTACCTAAAGGCATCTATTACTTATTCTTTTCTACAAGGATCTGCTAGTGCAGGTTTCCATTCAGTACGGTTCAGTTGCGTGGTACTATAATAGGTGTCAAAATATGTTAGTAGAATGTTTGACCTTATTTTCTCAAACACGAACATCCAACGAGATACACATGATTTAGTCTTTTATGAGATTTATATTAAATTATTTTATTTAATTCCAATTACGCTTCATTTCCTAACAATTAATGGCTCGGATGAACAAATTGAATCTGCCATTCTGTGCATTTAATAATGTTTGTAGGTCAAAAATTATTCACTTTATTAATATTACCTTAAAATATATGCTGCACCACTACGGGTTATGGCATCAAATGTTGACGGCACAAAGTCGTCAAAAACTGCAACTTTGAAGGTAGCGGAAGCAGAACAAAGAGATGTTGGACGAAAAATAGCTCGGGTAGATCCCGATGTTGCAGATGCAATGAATATTGTTAGCGGTGATGCGTTAGAATTATCATCAATTGGTAGAAAGACTACCGTTTTAAGCTGGCCAGCCAAGGAGAGTGACAGAGGTAAGGGGTTGATCCGTATGGACGGGTTCATACGAAGTAGGTTGGATGTTGGTATCAATGACTTAGTTGAAATCAAAGTGGTAGAATCAAAAATCGCAAAAGACATCACATTTGCTCCTACTGAACCCTTGCGAATAATGGGTGCGGAAGAATATCTTGCAGAATACCTAAATGGAACTTTGATGACTAAAGGCGATACAGTCCCTATCAATGTAATGGGTAGAAGAATAGACTTGGTTGTGATCTCCACACACCCCTCAGGTCCAGTCATAATTAGTGATACAACGGATATACTAGTGTCGGAAGAGTCTTCAAAGGCCGTTCAGATCTCCAAAGAGGGTACGGCTTCATCAATTACTTATGAGGATATAGGCGGATTAGGGGACGCGGTAGCAAGGGTTAGAGAAATGATAGAGCTCCCTCTAAGACATCCAGAATTGTTTAAGAGATTAGGTGTAGAAGCACCAAAGGGGGTGTTGTTACACGGTCCACCAGGAACAGGGAAGACATTATTGGCAAAAGCAGTTGCAAACGAAACAAATTCCAATTTCTTTACAATTGGAGGACCAGAAATAATGAGCAAGTACCACGGAGAATCAGAAGAAAGGCTCCGCAATGTATTTCAAGAGGCTGAGAAGAATGCGCCTTCTATAATATTTATCGACGAAATTGACTCAATAGCACCAAAACGAGAAGAAGTAACAGGAGAGGTTGAAAGGCGGATTGTGGCTCAACTGTTATCTGTAATGGATGGGATGAAATCACGGGGTAAAGTAGTTGTAATAGGTGCTACAAATAGAGTAGATGCCATCGATCCTGCATTAAGAAGACCAGGTCGTTTTGATAGGGAAATCGAAATTGGAGTTCCCAATAGGGATGGACGATTGGAGGTATTAACAATACACACAAGGGGAATGCCACTTGATAAGGATGTTGATTTACAAAGACTAGCTGATATTTCTCATGGTTTTGTTGGAGCGGATTTGCAAGCACTTGCTAAAGAGGCAGCCATGCGGGCACTCAGAAGGGTTCTCCCCGAAATCAATCTCTCTGGTGAAAGCATATCAGTCGATATTTTAAGAAAGATTATAGTTAGAATGCAGGATTTTATGGATGTAATTAAGGAAACAGAACCCTCTGCCATGAGAGAGGTGTTTGTAGAAGTACCGGATATAAAATGGGAGGATATAGGTGGACTTTCCACTATAAAACAAGAACTTCAAGAAGCTGTTGAATGGCCTTTAAAATACTTGGGAGTTTTTACCTATGCGGATGCCACCCCTCCAAAAGGAATTTTGTTATACGGTCCACCAGGCACGGGTAAAACATTAATGGCAAAAGCAACAGCAAATGAAAGTGAAGCAAATTTCATCAGCATTAAGGGGCCAGAACTACTTAGTAAGTGGGTAGGAGAATCGGAAAAAGGAGTAAGAGAGATATTTAGAAAAGCTAGACAAGCTGCTCCATGTATAATATTCTTTGATGAACTAGATGCTATAGCTCCAACTAGGGGTGATCACGGAGATTCGCATGTAACAGAGAGAGTAATCAGTCAATTTCTGACCGAGATGGACGGCCTCGAAATACTAACAAATGTAGTAGTAATTGGCGCCACCAATAGGCCCGATATAATAGACCCAGCCTTATTGAGACCAGGGAGATTTGATAGAATCCTCTATGTACCTCCACCTGACCGAGAATCCAGGCTTCAAATTATCAAGATTCATACAAAAAAGAAGCCATTAGCTGAAGATGTCAATATTGAAGATTTAGCTGATAAAACTGATGGATATACAGGAGCTGATATCGCTTCATTATCTTCTGCAGCAGTTATGTTGGCATTAAGAGAACATATAACAAAATATCCAGATTCCAAGGAGGCAGAGAAACAAACAAAGGATTTGAAAATAAATATGAAGCATTTCGAAGATGCCATGAAAAAAATAAGACCTTTGTCAAAACAGGAAGTAGATATGTATAAGAACGTGGCAAACAAATTTGGGAAAGTGGATTTATGATCC
>JACDCB010000221.1 GCA_013694585.1 Candidatus Nitrosopumilus sp.
TTTAAACGGTGTTATATTATTCAAGTTTACTCAAAAGTTTATTATAATTTTTTCAGATTGTGTATACTCTATGGTTCCTATTTCAAATCTGGTTAAAATTTATTGCGATATTTAGATAATTCAAAAAGAGCATCAGTATGATAAAATACATTTTAACTAAGTTTCATTGAAACTAGTTTTTTTGTTGTTTGAGTAAAAGATGTTGTTTCTAGTGCTAGGATACCGAGAATTTAATATCTAAACAGGTAATTATTACGAACAAAAATGTGTAGTAGGGCTCGCTATTTTACAACAATCTCACCAACCATCGATGGGTGGTAAACGCAGTAATAATCAAAAGTACCCTTATTATCAAATTTTAAGGTGAACGCTTGTTTTGAAAGTATAGCGTCTGAATCAAATAATTGACCCTCATTGGGATCGCCGTCTGATCCGGAAGTAGTGGTATGTGATACGGTATCTGCATTATACCATGTAATTGTCTCACCCGAGTTTATGGTAATTGGATTTGGTGCGTATGAGTTGTCACCGCTGATACCGTTAATTGTTACCAGGACGGAATCTTTAGGTACAACACTAGATTGTGTTAATGGAGATTGAGCTTTTGGAACGGTACTTTGTGAGGTGGGCAATATTTTGTACAAATCCCCTGTAAAGCTTAGGACATACATATACCCGTCAGGGCCTACCTGAATATCGGTAATTCCACCGAAACCTTGTCCAAACGTAATAGGGATACTTTCAACGGTATTATCCACTTTTTTATCCGCTAATGCAGCTGCACCCCCTACATACGTGTTATTTATGTCAATATCATCACGTGCCTCATTCAAAGTAAATCTATATAAATTGCCATTATTAATGTCACCTACAAACATATTATTTTCATATTCTTTACCCAACTTATCTGAATTCAAAAATTTTAGTGCAGTCGGACCAATAGGAATATGCCAAGCAAATTTGGGTTCTGCATATTTTCCGTTTCCAAAACTCACGAGATCGCTTGGAGTTGCCCCGTTACCCAACAGATCATCGTTAGAGAATCCCTGAATTAACGACCAGCCACTATTAAAGCCAGGAAAAACCAGGTTAATCTCATCGCCTGCTGTAGGACCATTCTCTGTATCCCATAAGTTACCTGTCATAGGATCAAAATCGATACCGAAGCTATTCCTAATACCCATTGCATAGTAAACACCTAAAGGCAAGTCAGCACCAAAGATTGGTGCATCATCAACTAATCCACCGTCTTGAGTAATTCTGAGAACGCCGCCTAATCCATTAGGTGCTGGACCATTTCCTATATTTTGTGCCTGAGTCCTATGGCCTCCAACCTCCCCTATTATCATATAGACGTTATTGTCCGGTCCAATTGTGACTTTACCTCCATTATGATCAGTTCGATTAAGATTATTGGGAATTGCAGTCAAATCCAAAAGGAGGACAGGATCTATTAATTTACCATCTACATACTGATAACGATACAGTCTATTTCCTAACGGGTCAACATTATTGGAAACGTCACTACCATCCTCATTATTTCCAGATTCAGTGTAGTATAAGAAAACAAAAGTTTTTCCATCCAAGTGTGTTGAAGCAGCAATCCCTAATAGTCCACGTTCGATTTTTGCAGCCACCGATAGATCAAGTAAAGGATAATCTTGTACCTGACCATCGAGTACCCTCATAACCCTACCAGTGTTTTTTTCAGTAACCAATATATCATTATTTCCCACAAAAGTCATGCTAGTTGGAAATGTCAAATCGGAAGTAACTTTTTCGACTGTTAGACTATCATCATTGATTGTAGGCCCGTCTGGAGAGGGTTGAGCTTTAGAGTATGCTCCATAAGAAAAATAAACGGAAGAATAGCTTGAAGAGAATAGTATTAAAATAATAGTGAAAAAATAAAGCAACAGTTTAATGTTATACATAAGTTTTATCAACAGAAAAAATAAAGCATGAATTAATTAAAAGGTTACGTAGTATTGTTTTTAAAGATATTCACCAAAAATAAGAGATTTAATGTACTCAAGTGGGTACTTCATCTAATTATTAATAAAAAATCAAGATTTAATTTAGAAATTATGAGTAATGCTAAATAGGACCATAGAAAACCTCTTTTGAGAACAATTGCAGATAATCGATCTAACACTGGAAATTGATGAATATATTCAAGTTTTTCCGGATTCACCAAACGTCAGCATTTTACAGTGGTCAAATTTCGACAATCACAAATATGCTTCAGAAGTATTATTTTCTAGTACCCATGTAGGCACACATGTAGATGCTCCTTATCACTTTCAAAAGCATGGCATTACAGTAGAAAAAATTTCTCTTAACAGGCTGATAATTAACGAAAACTTAAAGGTATTAAAAATTGAAAAAGAAGATGACGAAAAGATCGAAGTTAGTGATCTAAGAAATCACGACATTATGAAGAATGATACCATCTTAATCAACACAAATTGGGTATTGAATAGATCTTTAGATAAATATTTCAATAAAAACCCTGGACTATCAGAAGCGGCCGCAAAATATCTGGCAGAAGCCGAGATAAATCTAGTAGGAATTGATGGTCCTAGTATTGATCCCGCTACTGATCATGACTTTAATTCGCACAGAATTTTTAGCGCTAATGACATTCCAATCATAGAAAATCTGATAAACCTAGACAAACTACTTAATAAAAAATTTACCTTTGTGGCATTACCATTAAAATTAAAGAACTGTTCTGGCTCACCCATAAGAGCACTTGCCATAATGGCTTGAATGAATCACAAAAGTATCCAACAGCAAAGATTTTGAAATCAGTCGAATCAATTACCTCGATTCGTTATGGATTCGTGATAAGATGCTGAATAAATTTCCTAAAGTTCAAGGATGTGAAATGAACCAGCAATTGGAGAAATTTTTTTTAGTTCTATGTACTTGGTATAGATTTAAAGTCAACCCATAGACACATAGAACTTTTCTAACATTAATAGTTAAATAGTTAAATCACAAACCCTGATCCATCGAACCCAGGTCAACAACACTGTTCATATTTTACCAGAACATTCGTGTTGATTTTGTTTTTGCAACGGTATGAGACAAATTCACTTTTCTATGGTTGAGAATTAAAATCCTGACAACTGAAATAGGAAATAGGACGATCCATATGCATAGATTTTAACAAATACTTTTCTTATTCTTAGATTTTGTATTACTGATTAGGCCAACCAGTCTATAACCATATTCAAAATTATGTTTAACATGATTAATCCCATGAGTCAAATGCGGTTCGAATTTACCATCCATAATATTTTCTATGTAAAATTGGACCTTTTTGATTGAAATTTGTGAATGCCTGATTTGTTTATCAGTTAAGGAACGACCAAGTTCGGATTCGATTTCTGTTTTAAAATCTTTTAATTCAATGAGCTTACCATATCGAAGAACTTTATTATAATTATTACAAATGTCATGTAGCTTTTGTAATTCTTTCTTAGGTAATACAGATAAAGATTTTTTGACTTGATCAGGATCTCTCTGAACAATTTGTGCTAATCTTAATACCATTTCATCTGTCATGTATCCAGTGTTTACTAATTCAGAGGCATAGGACTGACTATTGTCTCGTTTAATATCAGTGTAGGTTTTTTTCATAGCAGATGGCATCCTAACAGTATTTTGAGTATCAATAGGTTCGTTTGAATTTTTAATAGATTTTCCTGGCAAAAATTGTAGTTCTTTTGATGGATAAGAATAAGCATGCTCTATCAAGGATGATTTTTTGGATTCATAGTAAGTCTTTAACTGAAAAAGAGATACCTTTTTGCCATCTAAATCTGACTTGAAAAATATTATAGAAAGTACATCCACTAGTAAGCTAGGAAACTGAACTTTCACATTTTTATCAAAAGTATCATAGGTATGAAGGAAGTCATTACAAATTTCAAAAACAACATTGTCGAAAGTAGACAAAGTAAATGGAATAGAATTAACCCTTTTTTTTATCAAATGATCTATCAAAAACTTGTATGACATAATAAAAAAATCATATACGTCGCTCTTTTGTAATACAAAGGTATTTTTTTGTATGACAAAAGTTATCGTTTTCAATAAAATCATATATGGATCTACAACCTTAATCTCTGGAAATAAGGTTTGAAAATCCTTCATTATAGTAATTAAATAATCATCATCATTTTCTAAATCATCAAGCCAATTAATCCCGAGTTCTTTATAACTTTTCGTAAACAGAACATTGAAATCAATATTTGAGTCGCTATCCATTTTTAGACATGGTATATGGTATTTTTTTGTTATTAAACATTAGAAAATAATGTAGGTGAAGAAAATTATATTAAAATGTTATCTAAATAAATATTCTAGTTATTTTTTTTTTGGTCATCGTCAAAATTACCGTCAGGATTATCGATAGCCCAGGGAAACCATTTGCCAATTATTTTCGCCCAATCAAATCTAAATGTAAAAAATAATACCACAGCTAATATTAACACAGTTATTAGAGGAACTAAAATAGTTGAATATTCATTACTAGAATCCGTTACAACAAGGAATCTATCCATTATTGGTCGGCCCAGAAATACGGTGCCCCACACAATTGTTGCCCCTAGGAAAAACTTGCCTGCGAATGTAAATAGAGCAAATCTAGACGGACTGTATTTGGCAATTCCTAGAGGAATATATACCAGATCATCTGGTATGGGAGTTAAAGCGGCCACAAAAACCCCTATGCCACCATATTTGCTTAATACTTTCTGAAGAGGAAGCATTCGGGTTTTTGTCTTTTTACTTAGAATGTTCCTACCATAATAGCTTGCAATAAAGATTATTGTTTTTGCCAGAACTGCCCCAATAGTACTCAATAAAACAATTAGGTTTGGGTCCAGACTTTTATCTAAAGCTGAAGTGACTAAGACTGGAAAATAAGGGACTGGAATGAATGGAATAATACTACCTATAAAGCTGATTAAAAATATACCAATGTAACCTGAACTACTGTAAAAAGAATATAGGTCCGGTATATCGATCAAACAAAAGAATATTAAATTAACAAATATAACTACTTTATCAATTTTATCAATTTTATTAATTTTTTATAATAAG
>JACDCB010000246.1 GCA_013694585.1 Candidatus Nitrosopumilus sp.
GCTCCTTTGTTACTGATCATTTGGAACCAGAAGTAAAAAAAGAAGGACAAATAAGGGAAGGAAAATATATCGACAATGTTTGGGTATGTAATGAGTGTTTAAAAAATTCTCATAGTCTTGGACCTTGATTGGTTTCATCAAGTCTACCACTTGAATAAACAATTGGTTTGTATAAAAGATGACAACTATAAGTTAACAAATACAAGATCTGTTACCCCACTTAGGAATTTAAGAGATACAGTTAACCAACATTCTATAAATGTAATCCTTCATTGATGCAAACATATCTGTAATCAGTTGTTTAACAAATGATACTGAAATTACCTATGATACATCTATCGTCACTATGAGAAATTATGCTACCAAATAAATTATTCAAATAGGAATTTCTATTGAACTATAAAGCAAAAGAAATCGAATTAACCAGAGACAATGAGTAACTGATATTTTATATTTGTGTATCTTCTAATAATACAATTTATCACTAGTAAATAGATGTATGGACGTATTACAAGCATCAGCAAATCCATCTATTCCAAATCAGAAACTGACATTTAATAAACATCTTTAACAGAAATGTCTCTAATTGATCTGGATATGGAAATAGAAAAATTGTACTAATTCTCCGGATAATGACAATAACAGTTGTCATTTCATTATATTACGAAAAAGAAATTACAAAGAGAATTATCTCTACCTATTAACGAGTTGAAATGCCTTATTTTTGAATTATCAAATCAAACAATTTATTCTTCACCTTTCATTACAGCTAACAGATCTCACTTTAACAATGAAAATAACGGGTTTTATTTTATCTAATTTTGGTATAGTTCCCAATATAAATAATCTTTTTCTATAAACATTAGTATCGATAAAAAAATTAGACTGATTGTGTATGTTAACTATAATCAAATCTAGAATTTAAACATATTAATTGTTAGGATGCTATTGGAAAGCACTATTTCTACTTTAATACGTTGTTAACCTAGATAATTTATGTATGAAGAAAATAAAATAAAATGTTCTTCTTGTGGTAAGTTATTTTCATCTCAAGCCGATGAGACAGTATGTGAAAAGTGTTTCAAAGAGCTCGAAAATATAAAATAGCGAGGTGCTTTTCCGTGAAGTTCTAAATCATCAGATAGACAAATACAGTCAGCCAAAAATAAGTTTCCCAAAATTCCACGTGAAAGTTGTACAAATGGAATAGTCGGCATACGCCATAAAAATTTCACAATGTAAATGCTATTATGATTTCCTAACATCCATCTAGGCTTATGAGCAATTACATAGGAGATGCTGGAGTTACGGTTGTCGTGTTTTCGAATGGAACAGTATTATTTGATAACCCCATGTCAGCAGTAGATTCATTACCAATAGTTGCAGGAAGATCCGAAGTTGTTGGAGTTTGTGCGTTTGCTAATGTTGATAATGTAAATATTCCGCCAATAAAGGATGAAGATGTCACCATACTAACAAGTACTATCAAATTAAGAATATTCATGCTTATTTAATGTGGATATCATACTATAAAAATAATAACAAAATATTGAAAAAATAAATTCAATTTGACAAAAAATTTGATTTTATATCACTTAGGAGTAAAATGTCATCAAGTTTGAATAACCATTCAAACTAAGAGAAATGAGAGAAGATGGATCAAAGCAATAAGTGAGCTTATCTACGACTTTCTTAATTAGTCTTGTAGTTGTAAGCCATATTCCAGAAATTCAATTCATTCTTGCACGCTTTATTGAAATAGTTTTTCATATCAATCTTTTCATTGGGAGTTAGATTTTTTGAAACATCATTTAAAAGATGAATGACAAAATCTACCTGTTGTTTAGATTCAAACGAAGAATAGAAATCAATCCATTTTGCAGCCGCTTCATCTTTTACTATGTTCTCTTTTTTGATTTTCTCTGCTATTTCATAGCAAGTCCAGGGACAATGAGCCATGAAGGAAACTAGTTGGTACAACTTGCCATTTTCTCCAGCCAATCTTCTCATATTGTAAATATAATCCAGAGTAGTTTCATTTGGCAAAGATACTACTGTCACATCATGATCGACATAATCCAATAGTTCTAATAGTTCATCTTACATTTTCAGCTCAACTTCGGTAATGTTATGAATCAACTCATCGATCCATTTTGTTATGTTATCGTCTTGAGCCAATTTCATACCTTTTTCTAACAATATACAAAATTCTTTTAAGAAGATTCTTTTCTGTAGTAAATAAACTATCAATTTTTGGCTTGGCAATGTATCATTGGAAAGTCCTTCTATAAATTTATTTTCAAGAATCTCATTCATAATTTTATTGAATTATTCTTTAGTTCTTCAGAAAAATGCATCAAATTTGTGTATTATAGTATTTTTAGGTTCTGTTTCATCATCAGGTGTTTTTTTCCATTGTTGATTTTCCGTTGGTGAAAAATTTTCTTGGGAAACGGTTGGTGGAATTAATCGATTACTATTATCTATACGGTATTCGATAAGTTGTTGTGCTTTTTCCATGTTTCTATAAATCCTATCTCGGTTAGGCAAATCTATTTTATTCTTTATGATCGTGTAC
>JACDCB010000259.1 GCA_013694585.1 Candidatus Nitrosopumilus sp.
ATTAGAGTAAAGTTAGGAAATTGGCTTTCCAACATACTTAGAGATGAATTGCTATATTCTTCTAAGGTAAGGTTTGAAAGAAGGACTTCTGTAGTAACAGAGATAGATTCGGGGGCTTCATCAGATACTGATAATCTTGGTGATATAAAGGATAGACTTTCTTATTTAATCCAATCAGATGGGTATTCTAATGTAAATCCCAGGTTTGGATTATCATATATTATTGATTCATTCATTCCATTTTCACCATCTATTTGAGCCATAGATACAGGTATAGATCCCATTAACCCAAAAGATAGTGCAATAGACAAGACACACAAAACAGATGTTCTTATTTTAGTCGTTATTTTCATTCTAGTTATTTGATATTTGCAATGTATTAAAAATATAATGATTTATTTACTAATTTAAGATGAAAAAACCAGAATACTTTGCAAGTTGCTTATTTTGCATAAAAACATGGCGGACTGACATGAATATTCAGTAAATTGAGTTTCATTCAGGGCCCATACGAGATTTGGAGATATTATGAGCTAAGGGGACATAATTCAATGTTGAATATAATCAGATCTTCAATGACATGAAACTGGATAGAAATGATTAATGGATATTGTGATGGCAAACATCAAGGCTAAATGTCGTATAAGATTAGGTAATAATATATAATAAAAAAGGTTGATGGTTTTATTTCGATAGTATCTCAAATCATAAGGTCTACTTCATCTTATTCTTGATATAACTAGTGGATTAACTATTGTTGTTGCTATCCTCTGAGTTGTCGTCATTTGGAGAATCGGTATTATCATTTGGAGAATCTTCATTTTGTTCATTTTGTTCTTCCGTTTCTGCCTCTTCACATTCCGAAAGATCTCCGCCAGATGATCCAGGTTCGTCGTTGCAATTATCGCTGGTGGAAAATGAATTACCATTTTCGTCAGTTACCTCTTCTTCAGAAGGGTTAATGCTATCACCGGTATTATCTTGGTCAGTAGTACTAGTGTTGTTATTATCATTGATTTCCTCTAAACTGGTAGCATTTTCTTCTCCACCAGTTTCATTTGCATTATCGTTAAAGATTACTTCAAAATTCTTTGTTTCTGTTTCTGAATTATAACCATTTGCCTCTGCTTCAATTACTACCTCAAATGTTCCCTTATTTGATGCCTCTCCAATTGTCCAGGTGTGTTCAACTTTACCATTAGCATCAGTAGTTTTCTTTTCGAAGCTCCCATCATTATCAAAACTATTTGAGGCATATCTGACCTTTCCGTCAACTACTGCTCCGGCTATCCCTTCATCCGTGTTCGAGTCAGTAACTGTCACCTCAACAGTCTGAGCAAATCCGGGACTAATAGGATCCTCTCCTATTCCAATATTAATATCTAAATTTTCATTAGGTGACGATGAGCCTAAATCACTATTGCCCGATCCTGATGAAGACGATGGGACATTGTTATTGTTATTATTATTATTATTATTACTAAAATCACTTGTGAATCCGGGGTCATTATTTATGGGCGAATTTAAAAACAATCCGCTATCGACAAATCCTCCAATAGGTTCAAATGAAAACTTTGGATTAAAGGGAAAACCCATCGAACTCTGGACTGAATCTAAATTCAATGAATAAAATTTGGCTTGAGATTTAGTTTTATTATCAAATATTGTAATATCAAATGGGGTCATTTGATTCTGAGTTAAATTAGCAACATTTAGCCCAAAGCTTTGGGTTCCAACCACTCCTTGACTGGAATTATCATAAAATGTTGTAACAAGATTTAAGAATTGTTCTGGGAATTGTCCTTGGTTGATTATATTACCTGTAATGTGAGGATTACCAACATTGTCAAAGAAGGCACTGCTACCATTTAAAACAAGATTTGCAGGTTTTTCTATTCCAGGTTGAGAACTGGTGGAAAATTCAATAAAGTTAAATTTTCCTAATATTTGAGGATCTGGTATTAATATATCAAAAGGTGATAGTTCACCAGGTCTTAGGATTCCGATTGACGAGAATGCAGAATGGTTGCCAACTATAATATTACTGGTTGTATTAGATAAAATTGTCGTAATTAAAATATTGGTTTGGGGATCAAAGGAGGTATTATTTACTTCACCTATAACGTGAAAATTTCCCAAATCATCTATGAAAGTTGAGGTGCTAATTATTTGGATTAGGCTATTATTGGGAAGTTGAGCAAACACTGATTCTATATTCCATAAATCAATTCCTGGATAAGTAAAAGTCATTGATAACATCGATGTTAAAGATATTGCTAAAAGTACAATTATTGAAAACAACTGTGTAGTTTCAGAACGTAAATACAATAATCTGATATCGACTACTAAAAATTATAAATCTTTTCATTTTAGGTTAAGGTAAAAACGTAAAAGACGATTTTATCAAGTCAATTAAATAAAATAAGAGTATCCAATGCCTTAACAAGATATTAGTTTCCAACAAGGACAGGGTATGCTATTTCATATTCATTCTCCGTCTGCAATTCAGGATGTTGGTCAAGTGTATTGCCTACATTTATGAAATAACTTTCTGAATCAACACTTGAGACAGGAACTAACCCATCATCACGGCCAGTAATCCAGGGATTTCCTGATTGTGGAAAATCTTCGTTTTCCTAAATAACATGTCCATTTTCTGTAAATAGTATAATAACTTATATTTTGATTCTCAATCGCTTGAGAGGCATTCGAACCCTGTTCTAAATCAGTTGCAGCAGGGTAGCAAATAGTATCCCAGAGCCAAAGGTGTCCGATCATTTGGAGTTCCCATCATTATCAGATTCAACGGTGTTATTACCATCTTCTAAGTAAACTCTGGCATACAACCCTACTTTGCTAAATCCAACTATGTTCACTTTTTATGATCCGGTCTCTTGTTTGACCTGTTCTACAATCGATTTTAGCTCAATAGCATTATCTAGCGAAGAGCCGCACTCACATCTTCAAAATTAGTAGTGTATAAGGTATTCCATCGAGTTGAAGTAGATCTTCTCAAGAATGATCAAGGTTTAAAAAAGATTCGATACTGAACTATCTTTAAAATTCTATCATATAACAC
>JACDCB010000021.1 GCA_013694585.1 Candidatus Nitrosopumilus sp.
TTTATTTTCAGGTAGCGTTATGTTTATTCGTCCTATATTGGAACAAAATACTTTAAATAAATAACCAATCAGGCTCTGCAAAAAAATAGTCCTATCTACATTGATTGAGAACTGTAAAAAGTAGTCAGATGAAATCAAAGCGATTCCTGATTTTCGGTGTTGCCAGTCATGGTTAAATAAATCATAAATTATAAGTGCAAAATGCGATCATGGTAAACCCAAAATGTCTAATATATTAAATCAAGCGGAAGCATCCAACCCGCTTTATCAAAAAAAGATGCGAGAATGTACTATATGTAAAAGCGCCGGATTTTAAGAACAGTTGATTACTTTCCAAAATATGGGGGAAGATTCAGTAACCGGAAAAACCATCTGGAAGCCAATTGATGAAAATGGTAACGAACATAAACATAAATTCAATATACAAGATCCTAAAAAACCTACGTTTCCGTGAAAAATAGTTGTAGATATTGCTGCCGTCACCGATTTACAAGAAGCAAAGAAATTGTTATTACAAGGATGGGAATACAAAACATCATACCCTGCAACGATATCCAATATTCCTCACTTCATTCTAATAAAAAGGGATTAGCTTGTATTTTGAATTGAGCCGTTAATTAAAACAAAATTATTTCCACCTTTTTTCTAACTTTATTAAATAAATTTATTATTCGTGATTGTGATGACCTCTAGACTGGAAATCTGGTAAAGTATTAAGAATAGATATTCTAGTTAGTTTAAGCAGTAACATAGTTTGCAAAGTGTATTGCGTTTGACACGGGAGCTAGCGCTTACATTGCATTAGATTTGACGTCCGTAGATAGGTTCGCTAGTGCGGTAACATAGTTTTGTATGATTAGATAATAAAATCGCTTTGCATAACTCATCTTGTCTCTTATGCTACAATGACTATGTTTTTATTTATCAGATACCTTCTAAAGCCCTTTCAGATTTCTGACTTTGAAAGGGTTGAAGATGAACGTCCTGAATTCAGTGACATTTGATTCTGATGATTGGATCTCAATAATTTATCTCACGTATTCTTATATCTGATATTGTCAACTAAAACAGAAATGCTCCGGCCGGGATTTGAACCCGGGATCGTCGCCTTGAGAGGGCGAAATGCTTAGCCGGACTGTGCGGCTACTTTGTTTGCTAGGAGCAGCAGCCTCTACACCACCGGAGCCTACTGCGGTTTTTATTAAACTTGAGGGGTTATTAATATAATACTTTGGAATCCATTCGCCTATTTCACCCGAATTGGGTCTGGTGGGATGAAAATTACCTCCATTAGTAGTGATATTTTGCTTAATTTCTGATGATAATTTTGAATTCATACTGATTTTGGTAAGAACGTCTAATTCTTTTCCTATGTTTTGATTCATACTGAATTGGGCAAGGTCCAAGTCAGAAAGAAGAGCTTTGACTCATGTGTTACTATATTAAATAATTTAGTAGAGGAATCGTGTATTCTTTATATAATGATTTTGATCATACAAACCGGTAGACTCTGTTAAAAACCCACTGTACATGTTAGGAAAAAAGTGCCTTTGGGGGCTGCTGACTATTGTTTACTAAAAAGAAGAATGCAATAATTGTTGGGGAATCATTGTAGAATGGCCACTTTTGATATAACTTTGCATTTAAGAATCTATTCACATAACAACGATACATTTAATTCCTTTTGGTAATTATCCTCTCTCATTTACCCCGTTATCCATACTGTTATCCATCATTCAAAATCTATGTGAAGAGAATCAATATTTCCTAAAGAGGTAAAATTAACCAGTATATTTTAATATTAAAAATATATTTAGAAAAACTAGCTTTTAATAAACAGCGGATATACAGGATGACAACAAATTTTATAGAACTGAAATCTTTAAAAGGCCCTACAGAAGAATCAGATGGATTAAGAGTTCTAATAGCAAGATTTAGGCCACGGCATCTTCCTAAAAAAAAACTGGGATGAATGGTGGAAAGAATTTGCTCCGAGCAAATCTCTATGGAAAGAATATATTAAAGGTAAAAAGATAGATTGGCCTGAATACTTCATCCGTTATGAGGCAGAGATAAAAGATAATCCTCAAGCGTTGAAGGCTTTAGATATACTATCTTCTCCAAGTATCAATAGAATCACTACAAACAATAAGAATGATGGCAGCCAACAAAAAGAACAT
>JACDCB010000031.1 GCA_013694585.1 Candidatus Nitrosopumilus sp.
GGTTAAGGCCTTGCATTTCTTACAGGCGAATTCTCTTGGCAACACTATCACTACTCGGTATAATTTTTATCTCTTGTCTTTTCTTGCCGCTCTAGCTTGTGGACTATCTGCGTTTTTTTTGTCCGCATTGCTATCCTTACTGTTAGAATTTTCTCCGCTTGCTCCCCCTTGTGCGCGTCGTATCTCTTTTTCCACCCATTCTAGTGCCCCTAGAAATGGTTGTCTACATGTGATTCCTATTTTGCCCATTGATGCACTCTTTCCTAAGCTAATTGCTGTGATTCTAGCACGTATTTTGGAGCTTATTCGTAAAGTCTTTTCAGATTGATTTGATAATATTAAACCTTGTTTCACATCGCTTTTTAAGTAATCATCTGTGATCTGAGATAAGTGTAAAAGAGCGTCGGTTGGACCTATTCTAACAAATGCACCAAAATCGGTAATTTCTACCACCTCACCCTCTACGACCTCGTGCAGTTTTGGATAAAACGTTAGTGCTGTAAAACTTACTTTGTGGTATGTAGCTCCATCCCCAGCAATAACCTTACCTACAGAGTTGGTTTCTGCATCTATAATCAAAATAACATACCCTAATTCTGCATTGACCATGCTTTCATATTTTTCTTTTAGGATACCAATTGCAGTTAACTTTAGAGAATTAGTTAGCTTACTAGGTGGAATTCTTACTACATCGGACATATGTGCTATAGCAAACATAATAAAGATAAAAGATATCCAGAACTATCAGTTTATGAACTTTATGTTTATTTTTGATTAATTGTGTGAAAAAAGTTATCTTTAATTACTGTTTTGGCTTTCATTATTGCTTTTGAGAATGAATGATTTAAATAGAATAGTTACTCGATTTTTATATCGTCATGGTTACTGTAGATAAAGTCATTAGTGCCTTAAAGAATGTTAAAGATCCTGAATTACACAAAGATATAGTATCTATGGGTATGATAAAAGATATTGCTATTAACGAAGATAAACTTGCTTTTACATTGGAATTAACTACACCTGCATGTCCCTTTAATAGCGAGATTGAACAGGATGTGAGAAATGCTATTTCAACTTTAGGAATCAAAGATTTAGAACTTAAAGTCACAGCCAGAGTAATGGAGGGCAGGACAATAACTATGGATCAGATTCTGCCTGGAGTGAAAAATATACTAGCTGTTGCAAGTGGGAAGGGGGGTGTCGGAAAAACCACTGTTTCTGTAAATTTAGCCGTAGCCCTTGCAAAAACAGGTGCTAAAGTTGGTATATTGGATGCAGACGTTTATGGGCCCAGCGTACCTTTGATGTTGGGACTAAAAGAGGTCCCAGAGGTCACAGGTGGTAAGATTCAGCCTCCAGTTACTGAAAATGTTAAAGTAATGTCGATGGGATTTTTTTATGAACAATCTCAACAAGCGGGAATATACCGTGGGCCCATTATTGCAGGTATAGTAAAACAGTTCATTACAGACGTAAATTGGGGCGAGCTTGATTATCTTATTATTGATTTGCCACCTGGTACTGGTGATGCTCCACTTACCATGGCACAAACAATACCGATTACCGGAATCCTAATTGTGACAACGCCTCAAGAGGTGGCTATGAATGTAGCGGTTAAATCAATCGGTATGTTCAACAAATTAAACATACCGATAATAGGTGTGATAGAAAATATGAGCTATCTTAAATGTCCTAATTGTGATGAAAAAATACATATTTTTGGAGAGGGTGGAGGAATTAAAATTAGTGAACAGTTCAAGGTTCCTTTTATTGGCGAGATACCTTTAACAACTCAAATTATGAAAGGAAGTGATAGTGGAGTATCTGTCATAATTTCTGAACCAACGTCTGAATATGCTCAGGCTTTTAATAAGATCTCCAAAACAACCGCAGGAAGAATAAGCGTTATTGCATCAGAATTGATGGATCAAGAAAAAGAACAAGAAAAAGAACAAGAAAAAGAACAAGAAAAAGAACAAGAAAAATAGAGTTCTGGTCAATAATTCATTACATGGAACCTTTAGAGACAAAAAGCAAAAAAGAAACTATTGTAAAATTTTACTAAAGGGGAGAAAAAAATTTGAAAATCGATCAATCCCAATTGGGTCTTTTAAAGGAGCCTTTTGGGGTGCTAATTAAAGACGATAATATCAATAAAGAGTCCTTAAACCGAGAAATTGGTAGTGCACACAAGATTATAACGATAGGAGATACTACTACTGAAAAATTGGTGTGTTTGGGGTATATTCCTGACATCTCGGTTGTAGATGGAAAAGAAAAAAGGATAAAAAAACCCAAAATCTTTGAGTATCCCACAGACAAAGTTTTACATTTTGAGAATAAACCCGGAGAACTCGATGAACATGTAATTACAAAAGTAATGCAATTAACTCAAAGCAATTTGAAAAGCAAGGTCCAATTCATTATTGAAGGCGAGGAAGATTTGGTTGCACTTCCGTTCCTCATGTTTTCGCCAGATAATTGGGTTATTTGTTATGGACAACCATATGACGGCTTGGTAATAGTACGGGTGAACGAAGACTCTAGAAACAGAGCCAAGTTAATATTTAATAAAGTCTTTAACATTTAAAATTCAATAATACAGGGTATGATGATACGGTGGCTGTATGAATGTACAATAAAAGATGATGATTTGATATTACCATTTACTGACCCTGAATTTGTTTTTGTTATTATTGATATCTTCTTTTTTGCTAATTCGTTTTTAATAAAAAAGCTAGTGAATCATGAATTGATCCTGACTAAAGAATAGGTTTCTCAAAATTAAATTAAATTAAATTAAATTAAATTAAATTAAATTAAATTAGATTGATTATTTTTGTATCTATTTTTTTATGTTGAGACTTTTCTTTTGTTTCTATGATCTGACCTTGTCAGCAATCACATCCACAACCATCTTTACTATTATCAAAAGTACCAATACCATATTTCTTCATACAGGCATTGCACACACTCTCAGATTCATTAATCATGACAACATCACAAAATGAACATACTTTTGTCAATACATGCCTTTAGAATGATTAAAAATAAATCCTTATCTAAATTTGACTTTATCTTTTTATTAAAGTTGAGTTTAAACGTGAATCAGATGCTTATGCGCGGTTAAGGTAAAGTTTGTATATTGATCCTGTCTCGTCAC
>JACDCB010000051.1 GCA_013694585.1 Candidatus Nitrosopumilus sp.
GAAATAATTTTTACAAATGTATCAGAAGCTTATGCTCTTCAAATTATAGCCGATGACCCAGATGATGATTGCGAGACCGGGGAACATATTTATAAGATATTTTCAAGCAAATGACACTCAAGCGTGCTACTTTCTTTAAATAGAATAAATACAAGAAGTGAGACCGTTCCCTTCTCTTTCGTTAGTGCTGGATTAAGAAGCAATACAAATTATTATCTCTGTTAGGGGAGCATATTTACACAAAAATGAAGAATCAATAAAATCTTATGAATTCGGCTTATAAAGTTCTAATTTCCTGGTAATCTTATTTATCACATATTTTTCTGGATCATAATTATATTTTTTTCCTAATTCTTCCAAGTAGTTTTGAACATCATGCCACGCCTGGCGTTTTTTGTTGATGAGGTCTGATGTAGATGTTTCTGGATGGTTATCACCTAATTGAGCTTGTTCGTTTGCAGAGGTTAAATCCAAAGCAGTTTGATACAATTTTGAAATCTTTTCAATTTCAAATTCCGAAAGTGTTATAGTATTTCTGTCTGATTCATTCTTGTCAGGATTAGACATTCTTTTCCTTCTATCAGATTTTATCATTCTAATAATATAATGTCTATGATTTGAGAGACTGAACTTGAATTAATTATATACTAGGATATGAAAAAATATTACCATCTAAAGTCTAGGGTAAGTGATTTGTTCCAAAACTTTCAAAAACGAAAACAACGATCCAACAACAAAAAAACCAATAAAGATATTCTTAAAAAAAATTAGTCAAGTTTGTAGAAATATTGAAATTAACTTACTACCAACCTGAACCTGGACCACCACGCATTTCTTTCATACCCATGTCATAATCGCCATATCCTGGACCACCATGCATTCCTTTCTTCCCCTTGTCCTCATGACCACCTTGAGAGTGCATCATATTCATCCATTCCATCATTGAAATATTCTTTGTTTGTAAGACTAAACCATTACCTGGATCAACCAATACTTTAGTGAATTTCATGTCAGGGGAGCCCAGAATTATAGAAAATACAAGGAATCCGTCTTTCTCTTCACCATTGGCTGACATTGCAAAAGTACCATTTCCTACTGATTGTTCGGCAGTGGCAATAGCCTCTGGTAGTGTTACATTAAATTTATCTCCAATAGCTTGATACATTGTTTCCATCATGTTCAATGTGCCGTTAATTTTTTCATACTTTTTATGTTCCATTCCCATCATTGGTTTGGCATAGCTATCTTTCATCATCATCATCATATTGTCTGAACCCGTCATACTTGTCGAGTTTGTACCAGACGTTGAATTTGTTTGGGCAAGGGCGTTGTTTAAATTCATTAATGGTAAAAATCCAATCGTAGCTGTTAACAATCCTGCTAAAATCACAAAATTCAATGAAATTTTTGTATTCATTGTGTTCTTATGAATTTCAAAATATAAAAGTATATACTATATTATTTCAATAGAAAATTATTCTATAGTTTTCCATCGTATAGAAAGTGCTACTCCAATTCTTGTTTGAACCACTTTATTCCCTCAAATCAAAGTCCCATATTAAATATAACGTTTGGAATAACAAATGGATGATCTTAATCTAAGTTGTTCGGATGATTTAATTGTAATAGTTCCTTTAATTGTAATAGTTCCTCCTTTTTTCAACTTTGCAAACAGGGATAGAGGTCTCAGTAATCCCAATAAGATATACTTGCTAAAGAAACTAAATAGCGAAATATTGTATTAAATCATGACCAGATGCTCTTTGAATCTCTCTGTCAGCATATTGATGACAAATCTATCTCTATTTCGGTACTGTTCTTCGTAAATAATCTTTAGTTTAGGTATATTTTTGCTGGCTATGCCTGGCGCTAATTTTATCACTACAACGGTCAATTATTCCAAGCTGTTGTTTGGAAGAAATTATCCGGATGGTCTATCCACTTAGCGAATCTGCACTTTTGCAAAGGGACGTTGAATGGTAGGATTTATGACAGGGATTAAAGTATGAAGAAAGGTTAGAACTAGAGGATTCTTAATACAGAGTTAACAAATTAATGCTTCTTTTTTATTTTTGAAATTTCTAAAAATAAGTAAATTACTGCAATTATTTCAAACCTACCTATAATCATGTTAATGATGAGTAATACTTTTGAAAGCAGATCAGCGTTAATGTTTGTTATTCCTGCCGTTAATCCTGTAGTGGTTAATGATGAAACTGATTCAAATAGAGAATCTAAAAAATTCTTTCCTGTAAGGACTGATAAAAGTGCACCGGTAAAAAAAGACATAAAAACAAATAGAAAGATAACAAGGATCGCTTCATTAAACGTCTTTTCTTCCTTATGAATATCGGAACTTTTTTTCCAAGGCTGATCTACATTGTTATACCTGGAAGAAACCGATGAAATAGATCTAGTTGTAACGTCTGCAGAAAATTTCCTTTTGGTCAATTTTTGAACTATTTGTAATATTCTTCCAACCTTAATCCCTCCTGCTGTTGAGAACGCTGTTCCTCCAATTAGCATCAAAATTATTAACAAGATCTTACCATCATCAGACAAAAGTGTAATGTCTATGAATTGAAACCCTGTAGTTGTTGCAGCACTCATGGTATGGAATACCCCGACCATGATACTGGCAGAGGGATCTGACGAATAAACAAGATATGTAAAAATTGGAATAGACGTCAGAATTATGGCAAAATATAATATTACCTCGGGCCGCATTTTGGTAGTATGCATTTCTTTACTAAATACGGCATAATGAAAAGCAAATGGAAGCGCGGAGATTATCATGCCTGTCATTATCACAAATAATTCCAGAAAGTTTTCAGACACCAAGGATGTAGAAGAAGGAACAAAACCACCGCCTGTTACAGCGCTAAATATTAAGGAAATATTATAAATAATCTCGTGGTTTCCTGAAATATACAATAAAACTGACAGGGCAATAGTGTATACACTAAAAATAACTCCTATTGTAAGTATCAATTGCTTTAACCTAAGGCTGCCTCCTCCTAGCATCCCTTTCATATGAGCCAACTTTCTTTCGGGATAGAAGAATGTGATTACTAAGTATACGAAACTTAACCCGCCTATCCACTGGGTAAACGATCTATAAAAATCAAAACTCTTTGGGAGTTCCTCGGGATAAACTAACATGGATAATCCAGTTGTTGTAAAACCTGACGCACTCTCAAAGAAACTGTTTACTACGAGAGTTAGCGGGTCTACGCCCTCACCGAACGGATTTACATACATGTATGGGATGCTTCCAAAAAAACTTAGTAAGACAAAACTAAAGACCATTAGAATTGACGCCTGCCTGAGGTTCATGGGAGTCTTTTCGCCATAGGCATTCAAGATGAATCCTGTTACGGACATACTTGTAATCCCCAGGAAAATTCCGGTTGCAGAAACGACTTCACCTAATGCTGTAGCTAAGATGGCTGGAGCAATGAAAAGCAATCCCGAAAATTGAAGTATAAATCCTAGGTTTCCCCAAATTGGTTTGTATCTTTCCCTAATTACAACTCTATAGCTCCTAAATTGCCTTTCTAGGACAGATGTTCTAATGGCATTTGCCAAACCCTCCTGGGTTACAATTCCCAGAATATGCACATTATCAGTTACCGGAATTCTTTTAATCAGATTGAGTCTCATCAGTTCTAAGGCCTGTCTTACGTTTGCCTTTGCTGAGATAGTAATAAGGGGAGATGACATTATTGTTTTAATGGAGACTTCGTCAGAATCCTCCCCTCTCATTACAATCTTGTCTAGAATATCGCTATCGGTGATAATCCCTACATATTCTTCGTTTTTGTTCTTTACAATTATTGTTTCGGCTTTTTTTTCATGCATTAGCTTTACAGCATTTGCTGCGTCAGTATCTTCATCTATTATTATGAAGTTATGATGAGTATAAGTTAATACAGGACGATTGAGAGGATCTGTCTCCATTATTTCTTCAGAATTTAGTTAAGATGAGATGACAAATCATTTTAAACTTTACTATACAGCGAAGTTTTAAAACCATATTAAATGAGAATTCCTCACTTTGATTTTCCAGATTTTGTGCATTACCTCTGCTGCTCTGGATCCAAATTTGGAGAGTCTCAAATACGGGCTAAATTTGCTTTTAGGTTTATTATCGATAGATATTATAGCGAAAATTCTGTAATGCTCATGATTCGGAAGCCAAGACCATATTTGTAAAAATATAGTTTAATAAAAGAAATTGGTTTAGTTTACGGAATTGTTAATGTCACGGTTTCTGGTGTGTTAGCTGCGCTGTTAACCCCCAATGCTCTTTTTATTTCATCATCACCGTAAATTACTTCTGCACTAAAACCTTTTCCTACCGGTACTCCAGCAGAACTGAATTCAAAAGTATAAGAGACTGTTTGCAACGCAGGGAATATTAAACCACTTTTAGTTTGAGGGTCTCGCAAACCATCTATAGCAACATGGAGTGCCCCCTGCTCATCTAAATTGCCAGTATTTTGGACTTGCACTATTACCTTAAACTGACCGCTTTGACTACTTTGGGCATTAACATCTTTTAAACCCCAAAAAATGACAATTGATCCAATTAAGATAAGTAGAGTGCAGGCATATAACGAATTAATTCTTATTCTTTTGTTTGTGTTTCTATTTGAAGGAGATTGCTTTAAAGCTATTCCATCAAAACATAGTTTCATTACTATATTAAAGTGAAATTATTTATTAAATTTTTTTTATGATTATGCTAGAATAAAATTCTGAAATACTATTGAATAAGTTATTTTGCTGGCTTTGCCGGGACAGAAAATTTCGAATCTTTTTGTTAGTATCCTTTGATTGGCTCTGTTTTATCCCTTTCGACCTTAAATAAATAGAGTATATTCTGTTCATACGTCCTAGGACATGAAACGATATATTGTCTGTCATATTAGGAGTATCATTGACAGATTTTAAGAACGTGCCACAATATGAAAAAATAAAGCATCCGGTTGATGTTGATGACGATATTTTGGCCGTCCAATTGTCACGCCGTCACAGGAAAAAGATTTGTACGTTGCAAATAACTCAAAGTTGGACCGTTCAGAAGTAGTGCTCATATATGAGAGGATGGCGGCTGGAGCCGATCCAGTAAAAATTAGTAGTGAATCGGAAACGGATCATGATTTAACTCGGGTTCTAAGGTTGACGGGAAACCTAAAATGGATTGTAATTGAATGCCAATTAATGCGATTACTTGTTATATTCGAACAAGATTTTAAAATAATGGTATTAATAAAAAGTAATAGTCATTTTGAAAATACCGTTGGCAATATCTTGGGTTATTATTACGAGGGCGATGAACTACCAGAAAATCTTTTTTAGATGATAATGATTTTAATAATTTTGAAATTGATTGGTATATGTGGCAATTGTTTTAGTATGAAATTCGATATTTCTTATTATAGGGTATAACCAATGACCGCAGAATCCGCATTTATCCATATTATAATATCACTTTCGATTCTGTTGTTCAGTGCTAAAATATTTGCTGAAATATTTCAACGAGTACGATTACCTGTAGTACTTGGGGAGTTACTGGCAGGTATCATTGTGGGACCATTTGCCCTGGGTGGCCTGCCATTATTTAACGGTGAGCCTCTTGTGGTACTTGATGAGACAGTTAAACACATTGGTGAATTATCCGCGGTCGTCATCCTCTTTATCGCAGGGCTAGAGATTACACCAAAAGAATTTCTGAGGGGAGGAAAGGCAGCATTCACGGTGGGTGCATTGGGGGTAATACTTCCATTTTTCATAGGTTATATTGTTTTTTCAGTTTACGGTTTGAATGCCTTTGAAACCCTACTGATTGCTACTGCCTTGACTGCAACAAGTATAGCGATTTCTATTCAAGTTCTAAGCGAATTAGGTAAAATGCAGACTAGAGAAGCTCGTTTATCTTGGGAGCAGCCATAGTAGACGATGTCTTGGCCATTGCTGTACTTTCAGTGGTGGTAACTATGGTTCAAACGGGTAACATAGATCCTGATCTTTTTGAAATTTCATTTCTTATATTGAAAATCCTCGGGCTTTTTGTGGCGGTACTAGTTGGTTCAGTTTTAATTATTCCTAGGATACTTCATAGTGAGAAATTGTGGAAATCAAGAGGAAGTATTGAAGGGATAACAACTGCAATTTTTTTCGGAACTGCTGGAATTGCGGCATATATAGGATTATCACCTATTATCGGGGCTTTTGCGGTCGGGATGGCAATAGCAAGTACCAAATTAATTAAACAGGTGGGAGATTATGCGGAAAAATTGCAATATATCTTTGCGCCTTTATTTTTTGCAATCATAGGATCTCAAGTAGATTTGAGGGGGATAAATCTGGAAGTAATCGTTCTTGCAATCATATTGATATCTATAGCAATATCTACAAAGCTTATTGGATGTGGAATACCAGCAATGATGTTTCTTAAAAATAAATCCGGAGCCAAGATAGTTGGAGTAGGTATGATATCTCGTGGGGAAGTTGGGCTTATAGTTGCAGGTGTTGGGGTGACTAGCGGCGTACTATCCTCAGACATTTACACGTCAATTATAATCATGGTGGCGTTTACTACTATCATAACTCCAATCTGGCTTAAGAAATCCTATAAATCGGATTCACCACTTCCCTAAGACGTGTTGCTTTCATGAACTTGATTTAAACAGATAGTTTTTCATGCTGATATATTTCGCTATCTCCTCTAGCGGATATTAGAATAGATTTGCGGTTACCATAAAATTGATTTTTGTGTCATGATTTGCGTACTTTATTAATATTCTATATTGAATTTTGATATACTATTTCTTTTCTTTCCTAACATTTATTAAATTATGCTTTTCAAGGAATTGGCTAATGCTTTCATTTTCCTCATCATTTGATTGCATCTCATCCTTATTCAGATCTTCAAGGGTTTGAATCATTTTTTTTAAATCATCACTGTTAATAACAACTCCATAGTAGTCTCTTACTCTTTCAATAGTAGTTTCATAATGTTTTCTTGATCCAGATGCCGTTGCATCAGAAACAAGTATTACGTCGTATCCTAAATTAAAAGCGTCTCTTAAGGATGTCTCAACACAAATTGAGGTGTCAATTCCACAGAAAATCAAAGTATTTACATGTATACTTTGGAGCCAAACTCTTAGCTCTGTATCCTGGAATGCTGAATCGCGTCGCTTGAGGATAACATGATCTTCTGGGGCAGGTTTTATTTCATCAATTATATGTGCATCCCAAGTATCCCGCATGCAAATTGGTATCTTTTTATTTTGAAGCCTTTCTTCTCTTGCTCTGGGAAGAATATTATGAATGTGAAGTAGTAAATCAATACCGCTTGGTTCCCTAATGGCCTCGGTATAAAAGATTGGAATTTTTTCATTCCTGCAAAAACTAATTAACCTTTTAATATTGGGAATAACTTGTTGGTAATTTTCTATATTCATACCAAGTTTATCGTAGGATCCTTCTTTACTAACGAATCCATTCTGCATGTCAACTATTACCAACCCTAAACTGATAAGGTTACTACCATATTGTATTTGTAGCATTAGACATAGACTATTTTACCTTATTAAAATTGTTTTTTTCGATTTTCTCGACATTCAATGTTGTAGATGAACATGACAATTAATGCCTTTTAGATAATTAATCACACATCTAAACTAAAAACGTATAGACTTTTTGAGTACTTATCAAAATAAGCCACGTAATAAAAGATTTGAGGAGATGTTCAGGGCGATTAACTATCTTGCAAACTGGGTCTTGTCGTACATTAATTTGAGTTTCTTGGCCAGTTCCGTGATCCAAATTTAAAAGGCACAAAATTATATCTAAACTTAAGTAATTTACGAAGATTATACTCAAATCAAGTGGTAGTTTGATATTAAAATAGCATATCTGCTATCTAAAAACTTAATTATGTTACAATCTATGTATTTTTTTAATGCACCTTTTAACTCTGTCAACGGGAATAAAATATATCATTATTTCTTGCATGATAATATCGATAGTATTAGTGCTTACATCGTTTAATCCAGCATCTTCAACTGTAGCATCTACTAACGAAAATGCTTCGATTACTTTGTCTGGAACAAACTCGACAAATTCTTCTCTGTTACCTTCCTCAATTCTTACAAATGCATCGACCCTCAACCTTACTTTGCCTAATTCTACTTTGGGATTGATTAATACGACTTCCTTAAGTGAACAATTTGCAAATATGGATAACTTGACAAATGTAAACGGTACAGGTGGTACATTTGTAAACGATACCCTATTATCGGGGACAGAAAATGTTAGCCTTGTTGCCAATTTTTCGCCTAAACCAGTGGGACTAGAAACAGATTATCTAATTGTAGACAAGCCATTGATTTTGGTAAACGACGTGCCTTTGACTTATGAATATTTAAATGATACCAGTGATGAGATCAGTATAACTGATATTCTAATCTCTATGAGAGCTACAGTCAAATTAGACAATTCGACAACTAGTGCACTACCTGTGTATATAAAGGTGTTTTCAAATCCTGTAAATACTACTCAGAACACAGATGGATCTAAAACCGTCATTAACAGCCCTAATTTGGTAGAAAATATTGAAATTGGTGGTGTTATATTTTCAGACGCGTCAACTAGTGTAAAAATATACCCAAATGGTACAGGATCACTGAGAGCGAATAACTAGGAAAATAACTTTTGATATCTGTTACCTGATAACAAAACTCATTTTTTATTTATATCTTTTTAAGCAAGACGAATGTATCACCACCATTAACTTTTAAAAAATTCATTTAATCTTATTCTTATTGTTATTGTGATTATAATTGTTAAAACATAGATGGTTGCAAGAAAGTTGTCACCATTCAACTAGGAAAAACGGATTTAGCAAGTTTAGTCTTTCTTATAGTCACAAATAATCTAAGATTAATCTTGCGTATGTCGTTTGTTAACTTTAGTTGGAATCAAATTACATCTGAATATAGAGCCAAAGTACGTGTTTCTAATATGTACTCTTACGAATATTATTACACCCAATTTTCGGTATAACCCAAGCACAAAATAACTTATAAAAGTAATCTTCTTTGGCGAATAGTTGGTCAAATATGGTACTATAAAATTTTATAATCCCATTTTAATTAAGAATCATATTTAGTAAGATTATTTCAGAATCTGATTAAACAATCCAATTATATAATACTAGAGAAATATACGCATGAATAAAAAAATTCAAGTCTCAATCTTGTCAATATTCATTGCAGCAGCCTTAATTGGCTCAGTAGCTGCAGTTGGTAACAATATGGCATTTGCAGGTGGAAACAATCATGATGACGATAAGAAGAAAGATAAGAAATCACATCATGATGGAAAAAAGAGAACCAGCAATGACGCAGAACAAGGAATAGGTCAATCTACAGAAACATTCCAAGCAGCAAGCTGTGGTTCTGGTAACGATACAACTGCATCATGCAACAATGTAGCCTTGTCATTTAACTTAAATGACGGC
>JACDCB010000056.1 GCA_013694585.1 Candidatus Nitrosopumilus sp.
ACAAAAATATATAAATAGTGAAAACGAGCACAGAGGACTTTGAAATCAACGATACAGAGAGTTTCACAGTTCTTCTTAGTTAAACATTATATATATATGATAAATTTATAGTCGATTAATTTTGATATTCTTTATAATCTATTAATTACAAACATATTGATTTCTTTACAATTTTCATACTCCAATTAGAGTAGTTGAATTAGTTACTGTAGCTGATTTTATCGAGGACTAAACATGTTCTGATGTAATTAATATACTATTTTTAAAAAAAATATGTTTTGTTTATCTTATTCTACTATTACCTCGCCGACCATTGTAGGATGGTATATGCAATAATATTCGAATTCTCCAGAGTCATCAAATGTCAGACTATACTGTTGATTAGGTATAATTGCATTAGAATCAAATTCAGCACCCTCATCCCCGTCATTATCCTGTCCTGAGGTTACAGTATGCGATATGGAATCACCATTGTACCACGTTATTGTTTGGCCAGCTTCTATGCTAATTGGGTTAGGTGAATACGACTGATCGCCTTTTATTCCAGCAATGACTACGGGTGTAGAACCGGCACTTTGTGTTTCGTTTTGATTGGCTACAGTCGGTTGATTCTTTGGTAATGTACTTTCAGATATAGGTACTATTCTATACAATGCACCGGTATAACTTAATACATAAAGGTAACCGTCTGGCCCTATCTGAAGATCGGTTATACCACCAAAACCTTGACCAAATATTAAAGGTAGATTTTCGGTGGTCTCATCGACCTGATTGTCAGCAAGTAAAGCAACATTACCTAGAGAAGTATCATTTATAAGTATATTGTCGCGTGCTTGATTCAGAGTAAAATGGTATAACAAACCATTGTTGATGTCTCCTGTAAACATATCGTTGGCATACTCTTTACCTAATTTCTCTGAATTCAAGAATTTTAATGCTGTTGCTCCAATTGGGGTAACCCATACAAACTTTGGATCAGTATATTTACCATTCCCAAAAGTTACAAGTTCGTCTACAGATGTTATTTCTCGTCCTAGTAAATTCTGGTCAAAATAGCCTTGAACCTCCGACCAACCGCCATTGAAGCCTGGCAAAATAAGATTGATTTCATCTGCCACAGTAGGCCCATTTTCTGTGTCCCATAAATTACCTGTTAAAGGATCAAAGTCAAAACCGAAACTATTTCGAATACCCATAGCATAATATACATTCAACGGCAAGCCCTCTCCAAAAATAGGGTTGTCTGGGTACACTATTCCACCATCCTGAGAGATCCTGAGAACACCTCCAAGACCATTGGGTTCGGGACCATCACCGATATTTTGAGCTTGTGTTCTGTGACCTCCTACCTCTCCAACTATAAAGTACACATTATTATCGGGCCCAATCAGAATTTTACCGCCATTATGCTCCCCTCTTTCATTTGGGGGAATAGCAGTTAAATCAAATAAAAGGAGCGGATTTATCAATTCGCCATTGACATATTCATAGCGATATAGTCTGTTGCCTGACGGGTCGACGTTGTCTTCAACATCACTGCCGTCTGCATCATCACCAGATTCAGTGTAAGACAAGAAAACATATGTTTTTCCGTCCGGTTGTTTAGATACTGCGATTCCTAAAAGCCCGCGCTCTATGCTATTGGCTACGGACACGTCGAGTGCAGGTGTGTCCTGTATTTGGCCATTTAGTACCCTCTTGACAATACCAGTTTCTTTTTCCGTAACTAAAATATCGTTATTTCCAAGAAAAGACATACTCGTAGGAAAATCAAGACCTTCTGTTATCTTTTCGACGGTAAGATTATCGTCATTTACGGTTGGTCCATAGGGAGACAAGGGTGCTTTAGTATAAGCCCCATAAGAAAACTGAACATATGATGAAAATGTTGAAGAAAGGATGATTAACATAAAAATACAAAAAGTCAAGACTTTGCGTTCATGCATGATTTTTTCAGTAAATACGATCGATTTTGTGAACTAATTAAGTTTATGAATGAATATTAACAACGATATGACTGTTATAATGAGTATAAAGTTTAGTACAAGGATCTATTTTATAAAGGAACAATGAAAAGATGTTAGATTACTAGATTAAAGAATTACAAAAAAATAAAATGAACAATCACGGGATTGCTAGTTTCGTAGTGATTAACTTTTCCAATTTTTATGATGTGGGAGCAGCAGATTTTGATATGGTCGTCGTCGTAATACTCTTGATTTCTTTTCTTTTCTCATATACTTTCCATTTACTTATCCAATCACTTAGCTGTTGTAAAATGGTCTCTAATTCTTTCGTTCTAAGTGTTAAACTATACTCTACCCGGACTGGAATTTCTGAATAAATTTTTTTTGATATTAGCCCTTCTCTTTCTAGCTCCAATAATCTTTGAGATAAAACAGTACTACTAATTTCTGGTATCAATCTTTTAAGTTCATTGAACCTGACTGTTCCATTGGTACTCAAATTCTTTAGAATGTGTAGTGACCATCTTTTTCCTAATACCTCCCATATGTCTACTACATCGCATTTTTCTTCTTTCATAAGAACTTCTTGTCCATATTATAATAGCTAGTCAGGTATTAAAATTTTATAATATTATTGCTATTGATATTACGGTATCAAATGCAGTCTATCCGGTTTTGATATTGTTGGTTTTGGTTTTTGTTTTGGGTAACAATGAAAAAATATCGCCTCTTCGGGGTTTAATACTAATAACTAACTAAGTAATAAATTACTACTATAGTTATATATGAGATTAACGATATAATATGGTGGAAAAAATACAACAGCAACAACAGCAACAAGATCAAAATAGAGTTATTAATAAAAATCGTTCTATAAATAAAATAGTAAACAGTCTAAAGACTACTGAAGGCGATGGGTTTATAGTTAATAGATCATTTCCAACCAATTCTGTCTCTTATATAGATCCATTTCTACTTCTCGATGAAATGGGCCCCATGGATTTCAAACCTGGTGAAGCCAAGGGAGCACCAGATCATCCACATAGAGGATTTGAAACAGTAACATATTTGTTAGAAGGTTCTTTTGAACATAAGGATTCATCAGGGAATTCAGGAAAGCTCAATGCTGGAGATATTCAATGGATGACTGCCGGATCAGGTGTAGTCCATTCAGAGATGCCCGAAGTGGAGTTCAGTAAGAAAGGGGGAAGATTGCACGGATTTCAATTGTGGGTAAATTTGCCTCAGAAGGATAAAATGACTAATCCATATTATCAAGACATTCCCTCTTCAAAGATTCCAGTTGTCAAATTGTTAGAGGACGGTGGACATGTAAAGGTAATTGCGGGAAAGGCTTTTGACGTCGAATCAGTCATTCGTACAAAAATTCCCATTCAGTATTTGCACTTTACCTTAAACCCAGGGTCTGAAATTAAACATCATCTTCAAAGTAACTATAATGCGTTTGCATATGTCATATCAGGTGAAGGTACATTTGGAGATGATGAAAAATATGCAAAAAGAGGAAACGTAATTATTTTTAATAATGACAGCGAGAACATAAAGATAAAGTCATCCAAAGATGCCGATGAACCATTACAATTTCTTTTCATTGCAGGTGTTCCACTAAACGAACCAATAGCAAGATATGGTCCTTTTGTAATGAATACTAAACAGGAAATAAATCAGGCAATCGAAGACTATAGGAATGGTAAATTAGGCGCTATTACGCATTAAAACCTATACATGTTGTAGTCCTGGGTCTAGTAAAAGATAAAAAATACTAAGTATTATAGAATAGAAATAAATTCGAACCTATTAGATTATTCATTCTAAGTAATATCAATACTATGTCTCATTATCTGATTGTTCAGATAGATCATAAAATCATACTTAAGGTAAGATTGTTAATTTATGAATAATTGATAAATGCGATTTTTTCGATATTGAGGAATCCATAATTTTATCATAATTGATAGAGTGGGTAATAGAATCTATTTCATCTACTTTTGATATAGGTATCTCGATTTAATGTAATCCATAACTTTATTATGAAAATGATTTCATACTAATACAAATGAAATGTGCAGATTGTAGATGTTTACCTGAAGACTGTGTATTCAGTATATCAGCTAGGGTATGTACTAATTGTAGTTTAGAGGAATGTTGTTGTTGGTACGCGATAAATAAAAGGTAATTGCAACAAATCATAGACTAGTTTTTTATCATTTATTGAATAGTTAATTTATTCATTCACTATCCAAAATTAAAATATATGACAACCAAGACGTATTATTTGAGCTTTAATCTTGATCTATACCATTCTTATTAATGACTCGAATATTGAACCGTTACTGTTTATTAAACCATTAAAGGATTACAATTTATAGTTACATTATATTTATATTGCAATGTCAAATTATTTCTTAAATAGAAATCGAAAAACTGCCATTGAGATGTTGTTCTTGGTTGTTTTTTTCAGCATGATAACTATGCCCATTCTGGGTGCTAATGCACAGACGCAATCACAAAGTAATATGTCATCACAAACTTCTTCTGTTCTAAAATTAGCAAATACCAATGTCCCAATTGATATACCACTTCATAAAGGATACGAGAATGGAAATGAAATTTATTTCATTGCAACAGATGTTTCAGATAAAAATACCGCATCACTTCTTACAAATAAATCGGACTTTAAGGTAAATTATGCACCTATCTTATCTCAAACACCTGAATCCGCTAAAGGTCAGGTATTTGTATTCACAAACGGCATTAGTGGAAATGGATCCTTAGGATTTCAAAATGAAGTAATGAATGCTAAACCTGGAGATAAAAACTATAGTCCCTTACTTCAACTAAATCTGGTAAAATGGAATGATAATGTCAACATAAGTGAAATCAAATCTGTTGGACAGTTGAATCAATCATTACAGAATAATGAATTAACAGTAAATAAAACAGATATTGTTGTCAATCACCCTGTCATTAAATGGAATGGTGGCTCTTTAATGATTAGAGAGGACAAGAACATAACTGATGAAACACCATATGGAGGAGGTCAAGTGATAGACTTGGATACAGAAAAAATGATAGTAACCATGGTTGCCCATAGAGGATGGGGACCGGATGGAAGTACAGTATATTATATTGTTACTGATGCAGCCCCAAAAATGCCAGCTGATATGATGGGTGTTCCTTTTGTAGAAGCAGATTCACAGCTAGTTGGAAAAGGCGCTGTTGATCTATTTCAAT